>JAKADD010000151.1 GCA_021820825.1 Bacillota bacterium | reverse complement strand
TACTGGTTGCGCATAATTCTCTTCGCTATCCTAGCATAAGCTGGGGGCCTGTACCTGAAGAACTTGAAGTCCGGTCGTGGCGATTTTGTGACTGGGAAATAGCGCAACACGCAGCGGCGCACCTAACGAGTGCGCCGCTGCTGATTTTTCATCAAGAACGGGGCGTGGAGCCCACGAGCGTGTCCGGTATGTCCTGGCGTTCGTCGCGGCCAAGAGTGAGCAGTACGGTGACCCCGATCAGCGTCACCACAAAGAAGATGGAAAAAATGGCGCCAAAAGTCGCATGGGCGGTTACCAGAACGCCGACCAGATACGGAGCGATTACGCCGCCGAGTTTGCCGATGCCCATGGCCCATCCCAGACCAGTGGCGCGCGAGGCTGCGGGGTATTGTTCAACGGAAAACACATACGTGGCGCCCCATGCTCCCAAGTTGCTGAAGTTCAGGAGGAGTCCGCACACAAGCAGCAGGGGCAGAGTGTCCGAAAACCCAAACAGCAGCGCCGCGACTGCCGACAGCAGGGAAAACAGTATCAGCGTCTTTTTGCGGCCCAGTCGTTCCACCAACCAGGCTGCTGTGAGATAACCCGGCACCTGGGCGATCGCCATGATGAGCACATAGCCAAAACTGTGAATCAGGGAGTAGCCTTTTAGGACAAGCACGCTGGGGAGCCAGAAAAACATGCCGTAATACGCAAAATTGGCGGTAAACCACAGAACCCACAGGACAGTTGTGCGGCGTCGGAACTCCGTCTGCCAGAGGCGGATCATATTGGCCCGGATGCTCAGTCGGCGATTGAGACTGCGAAACGCGGGTGTTTCAGGCAGCGTGCGCCGCAGGTACAGGGCGTACAGGGCAGGCAGCACGGTAATTGCAAATGCGGCGCGCCACGTGAACGCAGGGATGACAAGGAAACCAACCAGCGCAGCTGCGATGCTGCCAAACGCCCAGTACGTTTCCAGCAGGGCAGTTCGGCGCCCGCGCAGTTCCGGGGGTGAGGATTCCAACACAAATGTGGTGACCACAGGCAGTTCCCCGCCGAGACCAAAGCCGGTGATGAACCGCATCAGAATCAGGAATCCGATGGACGCTGCGAATGCGCTGACGCCGCTTGCGAGCGAATAAATCAGGAGCGTGATCAGGAACGTCTTTTTCCGCCCGATGCGATCCGCGTATAGACCGGCCACGGCTGATCCGAGCGCCATTCCAATGAGTGTCATGCTTCCGAGCAGGCCGGCTGCCGTCGCACTGATGCGCCATGCGCCAAACAGCGCGGCGATGACGAAGCCGAGCAGTCCGACATCGAGAGAATCAAACAACATCCCCAATCCACTCGCAAACAGGAGTTTTTTCGACGAAGGCTGGCTGTCCATGAACTGTTCCTCCTTATGAAAAGAGTGCGTCGATGTGCGACCACACTCTGGCATATGCCCACAGTCATGATTTGGTTCCCGCAGACACCCATATGACGCTGGAAACGTACTATAGAGAGCAACCGTAACAACAGAGAACCGCAACAACTCGAGGAGGACAATCTCGTGCAACTGGACTTGCAGACGGTAACGAGTGCTCTGGATGACCTGGCAGGCGAAATAGCCAATCGCCTTGGGCAAGAGCAGACGCTCACCGATCAGGGTATGATCCAAAAATTGGAGGATTTGCGAAAAACGCTGGAGACTGCCGCGCCTGACCTGATTGGCGCCTATTATGGATATCTTCAGGTCAAAGAGCGGTACGAACAACTGTTGGCCAGAATCACTTGGGCAAACGAGCGCTTCTGGAGGCTGTTTCTAGTCCAGGCGGGAACACTTGTCCTCCTGTTTGTGCTGGCGCTTGGATACGAATGGGGACAGTGGCAACACATTGGGATGCCCGTTCCGACGGCGTACGGGGAGATGCTGACGTGGTTATGGTGGGGGTCTGTGGGCGCCACGCTGTCGGCGTTGCACGCACTGTATGACCATCGCCTGCACGGCACGCTGTCGGCTTCTCTGGATGCTTGGCTGGCGGCCCGGCAGTTGTCGGGTGGGGTGCTGGGGCTGCTGTCCGGGCTGTTGCTGCAGGTCACCTCGTATGGGGCGACTGGCGACTGGCATACCCAAGGCGTGCTGTCTTATCTCTTCGCATTTTTAGCGGGATTCGGCGAACGGCGCTTTCTCACATATCTGCAAAAACGCGTTGGTCAACTGACGCAGGGCGCGAATCAAACGAAAGGCTGAGCAATCTGTATGGCGCACACTGCGTCGGTGCAGCGTGCAGCAATGCCCAATCGTGCAGCGATGACGGGTTGAGGGCTAGGTGCAACGGGTGCAGCGATGTGCAGCGATGTGCAGCAACATCCCCTGCAACTCTGGTAAGCCTGGTTTAGCAGTGGATCGCATGGTCATGTCCTGGGGATGGGCGGGAGCGTTTTGCGGACCCATGCGATGATGTCGTCAATCACATCGTCACGTTCCGGTTCATTCATGATCTCATGATAATATCCTTCATATTCTTTATACGACTTCTGTTCCAGCGAGACAGTCTCATACCATTTGCGCGAGACCGTCTTGCTGACGAGGCGGTCGTCGCCAGCTTGCCACACGGATGTGGGGATGCGGATGCGACTGCCGATCTGCGCTGCCTCATCCATACCTCGCAGCAGTTCAAAGTACCAGTTTAATGTGACTTTTTTATGCACAAGCCGATCCGTGCCGTAGTCGTCAGCAATTTCCTTGTTGCGCGTGACATCCTGTGGATTGATGCCGTTTGGCTGGTAGAGGCGGGGAGTGATCTTGCGCATGATGCTGCCAATGATCACCCGCTTGCGAGAAAGATTCATGGCAAGTCCAAAACAGGGTGAAGATAATATGAGCGCATGCGGCGGGGGCGCGTTCCTGCGGGCCGCAGCCAACGCCGCGATGAGTCCGCCCATGGAATGTCCAAGCAGTACGTGATATACATCGGCGCTGTAGCGTTCGACCGCCAGTTGCATGAAGGAGTCTACTGCGTCCACATATTCGTCAAAACTGTCTATGTGTCCGCGTAGGCCCGGCGAATGGCCGTGGCCCGGAAGATCGCCCATGACGGTCGCCATTCCCTGTTTGGCAAACGCTGCGCGCGCATAGTCGTACCGGCCACTGTGTTCTCCTGCCCCGTGCACGATGGTGACGACATGCGTCGGTTTTTCTGCATCGCGAAACGTCATGTGATAGTGCAGAGCCATAGGGCGTGAGCGCCTCCTCGTTTCGGTGTCGCTTATCCGTATTGTGCGGGAGATTGCCAAGGTTTGCAACTGTGAATGTGGGGTGAAAGAGTGAGCAGGCGTTCTGCTTTTGTGTGGTTGCCCTGGTTATGGCAAGGCGCGTCGCGTCTTTTTACGCGACGGCGTGGATCCGAATACGCCGGAAGTGGCGCAAGAAAAGCGCATCGTGGGTGGAGGAACGGGTGACGCGGGCGAAGGCGCACCCGCCATGCTGGATGTGGACAGACTCCGCACGGACATCAGCCAAGAAACGAGTCGTCATAACCGCAATAATCTCACCAGAACGGAGGCGTATCGGCGGATATACAGTGAAACGCCAGAACTGCACTGGGCGCTGCTGGCGCATCTGGTATCGCGCAATGGCGGCTGGAATATGACTGATCTGTGCGGTGATTTGGGCAGTTCATTGACTGCTGTAGATAAACAGGCGCTGTTTTCTTTTCTGGAACACTGACGTTTCTATGGCAATTTTGTGCGCGACTTCACGTCTCTCGAGGAGCGAATTGACGTGGGTAAAATGTTGTACGCGCTGCTCTTCGCCAGCGGTCCGTTATCTGCAAAAGGCGTCGCGGTCCAGGGGAGCGAACATCACGAGGACGTATCTGCGCACCCTGGACGCGCTCCGGATGATCGTCAGCTGATGCGGCGGGCGTGTGGAGCAGCCGTTTCGTAAGCGCTGATCAGTTCTTCATGACGCAGTGTGAGACCGATGTCGTCAAGGCCGTCGAGCAGGCACTTTTTCCGGTAGGGGTCAACTTCAAATGGATAGACGGCGCCGTCAGCGCCGCGCACTTCCTGCGCCGGGAGATCGATGGTCAGTGTGCGGCTGCCCTGCGACTCGATCTGCGCAAACAGTCGCTGCACACTGTGAGCGGGCAACACGATGGGGAGAATGCCATTTTTAAAGCAGTTGTTGTAGAAGATGTCTGCGAAAGAAGGCGCGATGATCGCCCGGAATCCATAATCGAGCAGCGCCCAGGGAGCATGTTCGCGCGATGAGCCGCAGCCAAAGTTGGGACCGGCAAGCAGGATCGTGGCATCCTGATAGGCGCTCTGGGCCAGAACAAAATCGTCCACTGGCGTGCCGTCGACGAGATAACGCCAGTCGAAAAACAGGTACTGTCCAAATCCGGTGCGCTCGATGCGCTTCAGGAACTGTTTGGGGATAATGGCGTCGGTGTCTATGTTGGCGCGGTTTAGCGGCGCCGTAACGCCCGAATGAACGACAAATGGTTTCATACTGTCAACTCCTCTGATTTGCTAGGCGCTAGGCATTGGCGGCAAATGTGCGCACATCGACAAAATGGCCTGCGATTGCAGCGGCGGCCGCCATGGCCGGGCTGACCAGATGGGTTCTTCCGTCGCGTCCCTGGCGCCCCTCAAAGTTACGGTTGGATGTGGACGCGCACCGTTCGCCTGGCGCCAGCACATCCGGATTCATCGCCAGACACATGCTGCAGCCAGGTTCCCGCCATTCGAATCCGGCGGCGAGAAACACTTCATGCAGCCCTTCCTTTTCCGCCTGCTGTTTGACCTGGTACGATCCCGGAACCACCATGGCCGAAACGGTGGACGCAACGCGCCTTCCCCGCACAACAGCGGCTGCGGTGCGCAGATCTTCGATGCGTCCGTTCGTACAGGAACCGATAAACACACGGTCTATGGCGATCTCCTGAATTGGCGTGCCAGGGTTAAGACCCATGTAGCGAAGCGCCAGTTCGGTGGATTGACGCACAGTCGGATCAGCGACGGCGGACGGGTCCGGCACTCGTCCGGTGACATCCGCACCCATACCGGGGCTCGTTCCCCAGGTTACTTGGGGAACGAGCTGATCCGCGTCGAATTCGACGCGGGCGTCAAACTCTGCGTCCGGATCGCTGCACAACTCGCGCCACACAGCAGTCGCCCGTTCCCACTCCGCTTCCGGCGGCGCGTAGCGTCGGTTTCGCAAGTAGGCGAAGGTGGTGTCGTCAGGGGCGATCATTCCAGCGCGCGCGCCCGCTTCAATAGACATATTGCACACGGTCATGCGTTCTTCCATGCTGAGCTTGCTGATGGCGGGACCGCGGTACTCGATGACATAACCAGTGCCAAACGCAGTGCCAAAACGGGCGATGAGACCCAGAATCAGATCCTTGGCGTTTACGCCCAGCGGCAATGAACCTGTAACCTCGACTGCCATCGTTTTGGGCCGCGACTGCTGCAGGCACTGTGTGGCGAGCACATGCTCCACTTCGCTTGTGCCGATGCCAAAGGCGAGCGCTCCAAACGCTCCGTGCGTCGATGTGTGACTGTCTCCGCACACGATCGTTTTGCCGGGAAGGGTGAGCCCAAGTTCCGGCCCAATCACATGCACGATTCCTTGGTCGACGCTCGCTATGTCGGCAAAAGGGATGCCAAACTCGGCGCAGTTTGCGCGCAGTGTGTCGATCTGCTGTTTCGCGATGGGGTCGGCGATCGGTTGCCTGCGGTCGGTGGTGGGAACGTTGTGGTCTGCGGTGGCGAATGTCAGATCCGGTCTGCGCACCTGCCTGTCGGCCAGACGGATGCCCTCAAACGCTTGCGGCGAGGTGACCTCGTGAACCAGGTGCAGGTCGATATAGAGCAGCGTCGGTTCGCCAGGCTGTTCACTGACTACGTGATCATTCCAGATCTTTTCAAACATCGTTTTTGGCATGCGTTGTTCTGTGTCTGCCATGTGCGTCCTCCCAGTAATGTGCAATATGAATCTATGCCAGTACAATCATTATGTCTATAGTACGATCTGCGGGCTCATAAGTCGATGCTATATAATCTATAATTATGATATCTTTATTCTATATTTCACGAAAGGAGACTGGCAATGGAGCTGCGTTGGCTGGAATACGCGTTCGAAGTGTACAAACAGGGCAGTTTTAC
>JAKADD010000150.1 GCA_021820825.1 Bacillota bacterium | reverse complement strand
TATGACCGCTTTGGCTTCACGATGCCGCCTGTGCGAGTCGCGATGACCAATCGCATTCCGATTGCCTCCGGTCTGGGCTCCAGCGCGGCAGCCCTCGTCGGGGGACTGCTCATCGCGAACAACCTGCTGAACTCTCCGCTGACCCGCGCTGAGGTATTGCGTTTTGCCGTGGAACAGGAGGGGCACCCCGACAATGTCGCCCCCGCGTTTCTGGGCGGCGCGGTGCTCGCCTATCTGCACCCCGATCAGGTCACGCATGTGACACTGCCGCTGCGCGATAATCTGCAATTCGTCGCGGTCACGCCCGACTTTCCCCTGCTCACAGAGCAGGCGCGCGCCATCCTGCCGTCCGTCGTTGCGCGCAGCGACGCCGTCTTCAATGTCGCTCACGCCAGCTTTTTGACCGCCGCGCTGACGACGGGCAATCTCGCGCTGCTGCGGCGCGCCCTGGCGGACAGAATGCACCAGGACGCGCGCAAATCGCTCATTCCCGGTTTCACGGATGTCGCGCAAGCCGCTTTGCAGGCAGGCGCCCTCGGTACAGTCCTGAGCGGCGCCGGTCCAACGGTGCTCGCCATCGTCGAAGGCGGACCGCTCGCAGGCGCCGTGGCGACCGCCATGGTCAAAGCGTTTCAGGCGGCAGGCTGCTCTTCCGAGGCGCGGATTCTGGCGCCAGCGGGCGTGGGGGCGTACACGCATGTGTTCATGCGCGAGGCGTTGCAGTGAAGCGCCGCAGGCACACAAAGTCGCAGGCGCCCTTGACAGATGACACGGAACCCTTTATTATTTGACTCACTATTTCGACTATCATTCGGTCTCATGTTCATGCAATCACGCAACACACATCGGCAAACGCCGCGAAGGACGGAGACAATCGCTTGTTGGGCTCAGAGAGCGGGCGCCGCTGTGAATCCCGCCCCAACCGATTGTCTCAACCGACTCTGGAGTGGTCTTCCCCAAGAAGGAAGAACGGGTCAGCCCGTTAGCGCTTGGAGGGGGCTCTGTGAACCGGAGCCAACCAAGGTGGTACCGCGGGAGTCGCGCACTCTCGTCCTTGACAGGACGAGAGTGCGCGTTTTTTTATTGACGGAAACAGGGAAAGACAGCATCAGCAGGCGAGAATGGGAGGAATTGCAGACATGCAGGCGCAAACTGGACTGACCGACAAACAAATCGCGTTTATCGGCGCAGGTTCGATAGCGGAAGCCCTGGTCAGGGGTCTGTGTCAGACAGGCATCGCGAGCCCCCAACAGATCGCCGTCACAAACCGCAAGTCACGCGATCGACTGGCCTGGATCAAAGAAACTTACGGGGTGCGTGTCTACCCGGACATGAGAGGGGCCGTATGGTCCGCCGACGTCATCATACTGTGCGTCAAACCCAAGGACGTGCATCAGGCGCTGGCAGTTGTGGCGAAACACGCGGCGCACGACGCCCTGTATCTGTCTGTTGTCGCGGGGTGCGCGATCGCGGACATTGCGGACACCATCGCGGCAGAGCGCCCTGAGGGCAGGAACGGCGCTTTGCCGCGCGTGGTACGGACGATGCCGAACACTTCGTGCGCCGTGCTCGAATCCGTGTCCGCCTACGCGCTCAGCGATACGTGCACACTGACCGATCGACGCTTGATCGAAGAGATTCTTGGCTCCGTGGGATCAACCTATCCCGTTGCAGAACACCTGCTAAACGCCGTCACGGGATTGTCTGGAAGCGGTCCTGCATACGTGTACTATCTCGTGGAAGCCATGACCCGCGCCGGTGTGGACGCGGGACTCGACGAACAGACCGCGACGTCGATGGTGGCCCAGACTCTGTATGGGGCGGCCCGCATGTTACAGTCTTCCGGGCAGTCTCCCGCGCTTTTGCGCGAACGCGTGACTTCGCCGGGCGGAACGACATTTGCCGGCATCAGCGCGCTTGATCAGCACGGGTTCTCCGCCGCTGTGCTGCAGGCGGTGCGCAGCGCCACAGTGCGCGCCGAGCAGTTGGGACGGGAACTTGCCAAACAGACTCATTGACGGCTTCCCCCGGTTCAAGGCCGCGGGAGTCCTACAACAGCAGGGAACGAGCGCAACCGTTGCGTCGCAAAGTACGGACACAAGGGAACCGCGCTGCCTGCGGTCAGGCGCTGTCGACACGCTTTATACTCCGCTTTCTGGCGCACGGTCCAAAAGCAGATCCGCGAGTTCCGAAAAAGACAGCACGATCGCGTCGGGAAACGCGTCGCTTGCAGCGTCCAGCGGTTCGGACGGCATGTTCCTGCGCAGGTAACGATGCTCCTTTTCATACTGCGCAAGGAGCCATCCCTCCCGCAGCGCGACATGCGGCCGTACTCTTGGCGCATACTCCGCAAGACTGGCAAAATCTGCGGTGACCTGCTGTGGTCGCGCAACCATCACAGCCAGAATCCCCGCGCGTTTTGCGACCGTCACATCCTGTGTCAGAAGATCCCCCACGTGCATCCTCACACCGGAACGCAGCGCCTCGTGCGCAAACACCTGCGGATCCGGTTTGGCAATACCCAGCACATCAGGACCCAGAAACGCGTCAAAATAGTGCGTCACCGACATCCGATCAAACAATGCTTTCTGATACCTGACATGGCCATTGCTGATAATGCCGATCTGGTACCCGCTGCTTCGCAGTGCTGTCAGCGCCTGCGGAACGTCTTCGTAAAATGTCTCCTGGCTGATGCGTTCTCCGAGTTCGTCACGCATCAGATCTTCCAGTCGCTGTGTCCAGTCCACCCCCTGCTCGCTCGCGACGGTTTTTACGAGATCATCCCAGTGAAACGCGTCGACGCGCCGATCCTGCGCGAAGCGCTTCAACTGCTCACGGAGCAGGGCTGCGCGCGGTTCGTGCACACCGCTTGCTGCAAGCCGTTGCCACACACGCGGCAACACGATTCTTTCAAACGGTGAATCCACCAGTGTTCCGTCAAGGTCAAATGTAATGAAGGCGATCGCGATCACTCCCGAACAGTGCGTAAAAAGCGCTGTGGACAACCTCGCAGCGAAACAGTCCACCAATCATTATACCCCTTATCCGGTCCAGCAAAAATATACTTATGACGGCGAATGGTACGAAGACCCGCTGCGGGAAACTTCGCGTCTACGCAAGATCAGCGCCGCTGAATTGAGCAGTCCGCTGAGCAGAAAGGCCACAATCACACCCAGATTGCTGACTGCGAAAACCCCTTTCGCGAGCGGACCCGTGTACAGAGATGTCGCGGTCAACAGCAGTCCAACACCGATACCTACGCCCCAACTGAGAAGGACAAACCAGTTAAACTGTGCTGTTTGCGGATGCAGACGGGTTTGACTGAGGTTCTCAGCGCCATAGCCGGAATGTCTGCGCAGCCACCACCAATCCGCGAGAAATACACCGGCCCACGCGGCCAGACCAACTCCAATCAACGTGAGAAACGCCTCAAACGACGCGATGAAATCCGGTCGAAAAAACAGGACATACCCCGCTGTCAGGAGCGTAATCACCGCATCGAACCAAATCGTTTTCTGACGCGGCAACCGGACACCCATGGCCATCAGGTTCAGTCCAGAAGAATAGAGACTCAGGTTCGCCTCCGCAATGAGACCCCCCACCACCGCGATCAGGTACGGGATAGTCATCCACCCCGGCAAAGCGCTCCCGATGACCGCGATCGGATTCGCCGCAGACGCCAGGTCTGGCATGCGGCTGGCAACCAAGATTCCGGTGAGCATCAGAACGAACAGCGGGATGGCGCCCCCCAACGCGACAGCCAGAATCAGAGAACGGGTGCTCGACTGGCGCGAAACATAGCGGCTGTAATCGGCTGCCGCCACCGACCAGCTGATCCCTGTTCCCGCAATGATGATGGAAACGGCAGGCAGAAATCCCCGAAACCAACTGCCACTCGGCGCGAGCATTAACCCCTGCCATGTTGTGTGGTGCAACAACAGCAGGATGACCCAAAGCGTCAGGCCGCCAAATACCCACACCGCGATTTTCTGTACAAAAACGAGTGTCGCATAGCCAAAGAGGCTGAACACGGCCACCAAAAAAATGAATACCACAGCTCCCGTGATGAGTGATCCGGCGGTTGCCTTAACACCGGGCAGGATGTCAAACAAGGCTTGCAGGGAGAGCGCTCCCGTGATCGCCATGACTGACTCCCAACCGAGCAGGTTCAGCCAATTCACAAGCGCTGGAGCCCGGTTGCCAATAAATCCAAACACTGTCCTGGACAACACGAACATCGGAAGTCCGCCGTCTCGTCCGGCCACGCTCAGAACGCCCACCAGTACAAAGGACAGCGATCCGATCCCCGCAGCCAGAATCGCCTGCAGAAAGCCCAGATGAAATCCCATGATGATCACGCCGTATAAAATCCCGAGAATTCCTATATTTGCACCGAACCACAGCCAAAACAAGTCCTGCAGACGCGCTGTTTTCTCACCGTCCGGAACAACATTCACCCCGTTAGTTTCAACTTTCCAGGCGCGATTGCCGCTCGTATCCATTGTGCACACGACCCCCTACAGGAAATAAATGATTCCACACCCAGCCGCCGCCATCATTCCCTCTCCAGCCATCCAATCGGGGTTAGTGGAGCCGTTACACACCCAGCCAACTGTGCAAGGTCGGTTCCCCGCCACGAGAAAACCACACACGTACTGGGCCCTCCCGAAGTTTCGAGCGCGAGCGCACCGGCACCGGCGTTGGCATCTAAGTATGGCTGCAATCCCGCAGCATTCGCCAATTGCTCTGCTTCGTAGCGAATGCCCCGTGAACCGACAGGAACAATGTCGGCGACCTGGCTCTGCGCGCGCAGAGCCCGAAGATGGCGCAGTTCAAGAATATCCGGATCGTCCATCGTCACGCGATGGTGCGGCGCGCTTTTCGGATAACCCGCGACCAGCAGACGATCTCCGGGTTTTGAGGACCCCACCTGAAAATCCGCATTGGAAACCAACCCGATGACCGTAACCCCAATCCCCGTCTGGTGTGTCATGATGTTGTCTTCCGTGCTGCCGTTAAAGTGAATCGAATCTGCGAGACCCAAAGTTTCCGCAAGGCGTTTCATCCCCGCAAGGATGGCTTCACCGTAGTCTCCAGCCTCAACGCTCAGGTTGTCGACGATCAGAAACGGTGTGGCGCCAGCCGCCAGGACTTCCATCAGCGGAACCCTGAGTGCAAAATGCCCGACCACATCAGGCGACGCCTGAACCACATCAAATGGCTTCGATCCGATACCGCCCAACGAGTCAGCAGCGATAACAAGCAGATGGTTGTCGTTCGCGCGCAGACACGTCAGATCCCTGCAACGGGTGAGATACGAACTCACTCCTTGCCCGTTCTTCAATTTTCGATAAAATTCATTCCAGTCAGACACGCTTCACATTGCCCCCTCGACTGCGCCAGACTGCGCCGGGATCGGAGTGTATCATAGAATCATGATGAACGGCTACCAGTTTCGCCTTTACCCAACAGTCGAAAAGGAACGCGAGCAAAAGAAGAAATGGCAGCGGCGCGCGGCCCGGCGCAAGAAAGGCTCGAAGAACCAGAAGAAAGCCTACCGGAAAGCGACCCGCTACCTGCAGTACGAGGCGAACGTGCGCAAAGAGTACGCGCACCAGACCAGCCATGATCTTGTATCTGATGATCGCTACACCCTCTATGCCTTCGAAGATCTCAAGATTCAAAACATGACCCGCCGTCCGAAAGCCATGCAAGACGAGAAAGGGAAGTGGCTCAAGAATGGCGCCAAAGCCAAAGCCGGGCTAAACCGCGTCACCCTGTCTTTCGCCTGGGGACAGGTCGTGCAGTACACCGAGTACAAAGCGATTCACGCCGGGAAGTTCGTGGTCAAAGTGCCGTTTGCGTACAGTTGGACACGATGGAGGTGATCCTGGAAACTCCGGCAGCGCTACCGGAAACCCCCGCTACACCGCAAAGCGCTTAGTGGGGGAGGTTCATCGTCGCCAGTGTGGTCGTCAGCACGGGAACAATCTGTTTCTTGCGCGAGACCACACCCCGCAGAATCGCCCTATTGTCCACAAGCGAAACGTTATACGCCTTTTCCACCGCGCCCGCCGCCCGCCCCAGCACGATGGCGACCGAATCATTATTAATAATATCTGTCACCACAAATACGAACAGGTCCAGCTTCTTTTCATCGATAATCTTCTTCAGAGCCGCTTCGATCTCACCCTGGCGAGACAACACATCGTTTACATCGATCGCGTTGACCTGCGCA
>JAKADD010000149.1 GCA_021820825.1 Bacillota bacterium | reverse complement strand
GGGTGATGCTCCCGCAGCAGCCTGGTGTACCGCCGCCGGATCACCTCGCGCATCGACGCATAATCATCAGGACCAGACACACTTTTGATCTTGAATTTACGGTACTCCCGGCGCGCCGGTTGCCCATCCACAAACACAACCATGGCCGCCACCGGATCTGTGCCCTGTGTGTTGGAATTGTCGAACGCCTCAATTCTGCCGAGCAGCGGCAATCCCAATGCTTCAGCCAATTCCTGCATGGCGTTGACCGTGCGCTCCTCATCGCGTTCCATCAACCGGAATTTCTCCTCCAGTGCCAGGCGCGCGTTGTGCGTCGCCAGTTCGAGCAGTTCATATTTTTTGCCGCGTCTTGGCGTCAACACCCTGGCGCCAAGAAATTCGGGCAATCCCTCCGTGTCAACACCTTCTGGCAACCACACTTCCTTTGGCACGTCGGGATTGTCAAAATAAAATTGGGCCACATACGATCCTGCGTCTTCGGCTTCTGTGCTGTGGTGGCGAAACACGGCGGCGGAACGTTCAATCATTTTCCCCTGGCGCATAATGAAGACCTGTATGCTCATGTAACCCCTGTCCGTAAACACCCCAAATATATCCCGATCCATGCGATCAGGCAACGTCACCTTTTGCCTTTCCATGACGCGCGCGATCTGTGCGATCAGATCGCGCAGTTCCGCTGCCCGTTCAAAGTTCAACTGCTGCGCTTCCAACTGCATTTTTCGTTCCAATTCTGCAGTGATCGCCTGATGTCCTCCGTTCAGGAAATCGCTGATCTCCTTCACAATCCCGGCGTAGGTCTGCTCCTCCACCACCAATTCGCAAGGAGCCAGGCACTGTCCGATATGATAGTAAAGACAGACCTTGGACTTGAGTCTTTTGCATTTGCGAAGAGGGTACAGACGATCAAGCAACTGCTTGGTTTCGGCAGCCGCGCCGCCATTTGGATAGGGACCAAAATAGGCGGCTTTGTCTTTTTTTACTTTACGCACGATTTCGAGACGTGGGTGTTCTTCCCTGGTGATTTTGATGTACGGATATGTCTTGTCGTCACGCAGCATAATGTTGTAGTAAGGCGCGTGATGTTTGATCAGATTGCATTCCAGAACAAGCGCTTCAGCGACCGTGTCCGTGACGATATACTCGAAATCGACAATGCTCGCGACGAGTCGCTGCGTCTTTGCATCATGGCTTCCCGAAAAATACGATCGCACCCGATTGCGCAGCACCTTAGCTTTACCAACATAAATCACGCTGCCATTCTGGTCCTTCATCAGGTAGCAACCGGGCCGTTCCGGAATGAGAGCCAGTTTTGCGCGCAACCCTTCCCACGCCGTCGTCATTGTGCTTCACCGTTCCCCTGCGACTTAACCTTGTGCAATCAGATGAGTTCTACCCCTGGTTGCGTAGCCTGAAACACTTTGCTGATCGCGCCCATGTTGGCGAGCACATCCACCGCGCCAGTCGGTATGAAGATTGTGTTGGCCGAACCCTGCGCCATGTTTGTAAGCGCTTCAAACGACTGAAAAGTGAGCACCTTGTCGTCCAGCCCCGCAGCAACCAGCATCTCGATGCGATTGCGTTCCCCCACGGCCACCAGGCGAATGCCTTCCGCGCGACCGTTTGCTTCCAGAATCAGCGCCTGCTGCACGCCTTCCGCGCGCCGGATATTCGCTTCTTTTTCCGCTTCAGCGCGTAAAATGGTAGACTGTTTCTCACCTTCTGCACGCAGGATGGCCGACTGGCGTTCACCTTCCGCCTGTAAAATGTTAGCGCGTTTTTCGCGCTCTGCTTTCATCTGTTTTTCCATGGACGCCTGAATTTCCATCGGTGGATGAATATCGATCACCTCGACGCGATCGATGCGAACGCCCCATGTTTCTGTCACCTCGTCGAGCGACTGCCTGAGTTCATAACTGATGCGGTCACGCCCCGACAGTGTTTCGTCGAGTTCCATGTGGCCAACGACCTGCCGAATGTTTGAGGCCGTGATGTTCTGAATGCCCTGCACAAAATTCTGGATATTGTAGGTGGCCTGTTGCGGGTCGATCACGGTGTAAAAAAACACAGTCTCAATGTTGATGTTGACATTATCCCGCGTGATGACCTCCTGTTTCGGAATCGCCACCTGCTGGGTGCGCAGATCCAGGTTTTTCTTCACCCGATCGATAAATGGGAAAATCAGGTTAAGGCCCGGTCCAAGGGTGCGATTATACTTGCCAAGCCGTTCAATAATCGCCACCGTCTGCTGCCCAATAATGCGCACGGAACGCCAGACCAAAAGCAGAATAATAAGCACCACGACAATCAGGATCAAAAAATTTGTGAGTTCATGCATGGCGCAACCCCTCCTCTGAAAGCTCTCTACAATCCTGCTCACTACTGCACCTGTTACCTACTGCCTACTGCCTACTGTTGCTTGCCTAGCCTACTGCTGCTCCTGCTGCCCCTGCGACACCTTGCTGACGATCAGAAGCGCGCTCCTGACTGCGACGACGCGCACGCGCTCACCAGGCTCCATCTGGACATCGGATAATTCGCTGCGGGCGCTCCACACATCGTTTCCCACCCTGACCATTCCAGTCTTTCCTCCGGACAGCCTTGACACGACAGTGCCCTGCTCTCCAACCAACTGCTGCACATTGGACTGATACGTGGATGTTCCCGCATTGCGCCATCGTCGCACCAGCGGTCGGGTGAGCAGCAGCAGCACAACGGACAACACAGCAAACACACTCAGTTGAGCGGCAAATGAGTGAACAAGCAATCCGAGCAGTCCGGTAACCAGAGCCGCGATGGCAACCCATAAAAGTATAAACGTGGTGCTCATCAATTCAATAGCTCCTAGTACGACAGCCAAAATCAGCCAGACAAGGGAGCCCATTTGTCATGCCCCTTCCAGGAAAAATGATATGGTTTCAGGTAATCTCTATCATATTGGGAACACTATGCAAAGCGCAAGTACAAAACGAAGAATTTCCTGAAGATCCTTACAGGGCGTCGCTATGCCCACCCGCACGACAAGCTGGGAAAGGCAACCCCATGGGAACCAGACCAACAGGCAACATCGGCCTTCAGGAACGGGAATCCCGCCTTTTCGCAGCAGAGCGGATGCCGTACAGTTTGCACGACACCCGCACTATATCTTCGGCCAACTGTATCGCTGTCAGTTCAGCCATTATATTTAAGGCATTTCATCCGGCAGGCGTTTACAGTTGTTTCTTTTCCGCCATTTTGGCTTTCAGCGCCGCCAGTTCATCTTCGACCCCATTGTCCCCCAACTGCTTGAATTCATCATCCAAGGACTTGGCGGGCGTGCGCAGTTCGTTGCTCGCCTCGGCCTCTGCCTCAAGTTGGTTCACTTTCTCCTCCATACGTGAAAATCCACGGGCTGCGCTCTCCGTCCCGAAGTTGCCCATCGTGTGGTTGATCTGTTTTTGCACCTTCGCAGCGTCAGCGCGAGCGACGAGCATTTCGCGTCTGCCCTTCATTTTCAGAAATTCATCTTTCATCTGGTCGAGCTTATGGCGCAGATCATCGGCCATCGCCTTTGATTTATCATACTCGCTGCCGTACGTGTCCACCTTTTCCTGGTGATCCTTTTTGTCTTGAAGCGCCTTGCGGGCGAGTTCCTCATTGCCCAGTTCAAGTGCCTTGACCGCCTGTTCCTGGCGTTTTTCAACCACCGCTGCAGCCTCGTCCCGCTGTTCCAAAAACCGTTTCTCGATCGCAATCTGCTTGGCGACCGCCACTTCTGCCTCCGCAATCTCTTCCTCCATGTCGCGCAGAAACTGATTGATCATCTTGACTGGATCTTCAGCTTTGTCGAGCATGTCATTAACGGATGCGGCCGTGATGTCGCGAATCCTCTTGAAAACAGCCATATCAATTACCTCCCTCATGTCACTACCTGTATTTACGAAGACAAATCGAAAAGGTTTCACGTTCCGCAAACAAATTCTATTTGCGTGTAGTACTCACGTAGCACTATTGTATCATGCTTAAAGGGGTTCCTCGCCTGATTAAGCCTTTAGATAGGTCCTTCTTGTGAAAGACTGAGCATGTTGAAAAAAATTGTCCCTCTCCGCTGTCAGCGGCAGCAGTCTCAGCGTTCCCGTTCCAGCCCGCCGAGATATACGATTTCGGAGCCCGTGGAAAACGAGAATGGTCCACCGCCTCTTAGACGCAACCGATTCCCAAAACGCGCCGCAACAGCCGGTTCGACGGCGACCGACTTCTCTCCGAGCGCGGCCAGATCGCCCGGCTCTGCAGATCTGCAGGCAATCCTTGCCTGCACTGATCCATCTCACCCTGACTCGATTCGCACTGCGTAGATCCGGAGATGGGGGCACAAGGCCAGCGCCTGCCGCGTGTCCACATCCATAATTACGATCACTTCTTGGAACGCCACCGGCTGTCTCAGGCTCCTTTCCCTTTGCCAACTGTCGGAACATATTGAGAAGGCGCGACATCACCCCACGGCGATGTCGCGCATCGACAGGAGGAATCCGATTTGCTGTGGCTAGTGGGCCTGTATGTATTGAATTCCGTGTTGGTGATCGCCATAGCTGTTCATGAAGTGGTCCAGACCGCCCGCTTCTGACGAGTCCAATCTGTTCTTTCTCTGCCTGACGCAGGCCCAGCAATCCGTCGACATTGTCACTCCCTACTTTGTTCCAGAAACCGATCTCATCACAGCGTTCAAAACAGCGGCTGCGCGAGGCGTTCGTACAACAGGAAAACACCCGCCAGTTCGAACGGAACCTGGAGCTTTCTTCAGCAGTATCGACGGCGGACCTGGAGGCTCAGAGCCGTTTCCTGCGCACTTTGCAAAAATGTGCGCGGCTGGTTGCCCCCGCCCTCTGACGAGACAGCAACCAGCCACGCACTGAAGCGCACAGGATCGGTCACATGCGAGCAGCCCTGCGCCAAAAATCCAGCCCTGCGCGTCTAGCTGACCGGTTCAAGACGGGGTATCAGTCCACTCTCACGAAGCGCATGCATAAATGCGGCGAACTCTGCGAAGTTCAACTGCTGTTTAGCGTCTGACAGGGCAACGCTTGGTTCTGGATGCACTTCCACCATCACGCCGTCCGCTCCCACCGCCAACGCCGCCTTGGCCACCGGAATCATGATGTCTTTGCGTCCGGTCGAATGCGTGACGTCCACAAGCACCGGCAGATGCGTTTCCTGTTTCAAAATGGGCACAGCGGAGATGTCCAGCGTGTTGCGGGTCGCCTTTTCGTACGTTCGAATACCGCGTTCACAAAGAACGATTTTCTCATTGCCGCGTGACGCAATGTACTCCGCAGCGTAGATCAGTTCTTCAATCGTCGCTGACAATCCCCGTTTCAGCAGGATTGGAATACGCGTCGCGCCGACCGCCTTGAGGAGTTCAAAGTTCTGCATATTCCGTGCGCCGACCTGGATCATGTCCACGTATTGCAGCGCCATCTCCACGTCGTTGGGACTCACGATCTCAGAGACCACTGCCATGCCGTACTTTTGTCCGGTCTGCTTCAAAAGCTGCAGACCCGGTTCGCCCAGACCCTGAAAATCGTAAGGAGAAGTTCTTGGTTTAAAGGCGCCGCCCCGCATCAGGAGAATACCTTGGGCCTGCAGTTCCTTCCCCACTTTATCCATCTGATCCGGCGTCTCCACGGAGCATGGTCCGCCCACCACAAACGGTTTCCCGCCGCCAATGTCCATGCCGCGCACCGTCACAACAGTGTCAGTGCCTGTGCGGGAACGGCTGACCAGGAGCCCCCTGCGCTCTTCCTGCAGACCAAGGGAAGCCTGGAAAATCTGTTTGAACAGGTGGCGAATCGTACCGTCGTCAAATGGCCCCGGATTTTCCGCCGCCAGCCGGTCAAGCTGTTGTTTCTCCCGTTCCGGGTCAAACGCCGTCATACCGCGAGTATGCTTGATCTGGCCAATACGCTCGACAATATCGGCCCGCTGGCTTAACAGCGCAAGCAATTCACTGTTGATTCCATCCAACTGCTCCCGCAATTCTTTCAACTGTTCCTCTGCCATCTCCAAGTCTCTCCTTTAGGACACTCTATCTGTCCCGAAAAATCGCCGCAGGCGAATTTTCTTCCCGGTTGTTGGTGCTGCGCAGCAGCATGGATGTAGATCCAATCACTTGCGCTAAGGCCTGCAAACAGCGTTCGTTTTCCTCTGCGGTGCCAATGCTGATCCGCACATAACGGTCTAGGCCGGGAAAACCCGCGCGCACAATCACGCCGCGCCGCTGCAACTGTTCAAACACAGCAAGG
>JAKADD010000148.1 GCA_021820825.1 Bacillota bacterium | reverse complement strand
TTATGGAACCCCGATCGCTTACGTGAATCCGTATACGGGCATGATTGATTTAGTGGACTTTGCCCTCGACTATCCTGGTCGCACCTACCGCCGCCGCTGGCGCATGCGCCTGCTATGGCTCAGTGTAGGAGTGGCGCTTGGCTGGCTCCTGTCGTTGTCGCATTGAAAGGGGGGCGCGAGATGGCGCAGACGATTGGCTTGGTGGTCAATCACACAAAAGCAAACGCCGAGGCGATCGCGAGTCGGCTGATCGCCGCAATCACGCGCTGTCAGGGTCAGCCGATCATTGAGGCAAGAACGGCTGAGGCGCTGGGCAGACCGGATCTGGCCGTGACAGGGAATGATTTTGCGGAGCGCGCCGACATGATTTTTGTACTCGGCGGAGACGGTACACTGCTGGGCGCGGCGCGCCGTTTTTCCAGTTTTAACATACCGATGCTCGGGATCAATATCGGCCACCTGGGGTTTTTGTCTGAAGCGGAGCCGCAGGATCTGGAGATGGCGGTCATACGCGTTTTGAATGGCGACTTCTACCTCGAACGACGGATGATGCTGGAGACATGCGTATGGCGCGACGCAACTTGCGTTCACCGCAGCATCGGGTTAAACGACGCCGGCATTGGCAAAGGCTCTTTTGCGCGGATGATCGGGGTGAAGATCTACGTTGACGATAATCTGTACGACGAGTTCTCGGGAGACGGGGTTATCGTATCCACACCCACGGGTTCCACCGCCTACTCCCTGTCCTGCGGTGGTCCGATCGTACTGCCGCATATGCAGGTGATTATCCTGACTCCTATTTGCGCTCATAAGCTTGTGGCTCGACCATGCGTGATCGGAGCTGAGCAAAAGGTGCGCGTCAACGTCACGGCGAGTCATAGCGATCTCGGTTTGACCGTGGACGGTCAGGTGGGTTTTCCGCTCCAGAGCGGAGACGATGTTGTGGTGACGCGCGCTGCCAGTGAGACGATCCTGGTACGATGGCAGGAACGGGCTTTCTTTTCCATTTTACAGAGCAAACTGCGCGGCGACTGAGCGACTTGGCGGCTTGGCGACTGAAAGGACGGGTAATGTGAAGGGACAGCGCATGCTGAGGATTCGGGAAATCATCTCGGACAATGTGATCGAGACCCAGGATGAATTGGTGGAGGCTCTCAGAGTGGCTGGGTTTGCGGTTACACAGGCTACGATTTCACGCGATATCAAGGAAATGCATCTGATTAAAACGCCGACCGCGGACGGTCGCTACAAATACGCTCTGCCAACCGCGCCGTCCTCGTTTCAGCCGGACATCAAGCTGCACCGCTTGCTGAACGATGTCTTTGTCGCCATCGACTACGCGGAAAATCTGGTGGTGATGCGGACGATGCCAGGCAATGCCCACGCCATCGCCGTCCTGTTTGATGCGCTTGACTGGCCGGAGTTTCTGGGAACTGTTGCAGGCGATGACACAATCCTGCTGGTGACCAGATCGCGGGAGAGCGCCGTGGTCGTCGTGGAGCGCATCAAGGGGTTACTTTGAGAGGGGAAACCTTATGCTGCGAGCACTGCAGGTGGAAAACATCGCGCTGCTGCATAAACTGCAATTGGAGTTGCAACCGGGATTCACCTGTCTGACGGGTGAAACGGGCGCGGGTAAGTCGATCCTGCTCGATGCGGTCGGACTTTTGCTTGGATCGCGCGGCAGCGCGGAACTGGTGCGTACGGGTGCAGACAAAGGCGTCGTGGAAGGTGTGCTGGATATCGCCGGCAAACTGTTTGATCCCTTGCGCCTGCTTTGCGCAGAGCAGGGGATTGACTGCGAGGATGATCAACTGGTGGTCAGCCGTGAGGTGTTCGCGTCTGGGAAGACAGTCGCTCGCGTCAATGGCCGGATTGTAACTGTGCAGTTTTTACGCCAGTTGGGGGCATACTGGGCGCATCAACACGGTCAGCACGACAGCGCCGTCCTGTTGCGATCGGAGGAACACCTGGCGCTGCTCGATGCGTATGGAGGACCTTCTCTGGCAGCGGTGAAGGCGGAGTACACTGCCTGTCATAAGCGGTTGACCAGCGCCGTGCACGCGTTGCGGCAAGCTGAATCAGACAGCAAAGAACGCGCTCAGCGACTGGACATGCTTGCCTTTCAGATTCAGGAGATCACAAACGCCGGGATTCAGGCCGGAGAAGAAGACCAGTTGCGTGTGTTGCGCAGCAGACTGCAGCATGCTGAAAAACTGCGCTCTGCAACGGATGATGTATATGAAAAAGTATACGAGGGCGATTCGCGGATACCGGCAATCGCTGATGAGGTATACCGACTCACGAATGTGGTGGAAACGGCGCTGCGTTATGACGAGTCGCTTGGGGAATTGCACGATTATCTGGAAACAGCTCAGGTTAACCTGAGCGAGGCGGCCGATTTCGTCCGCCGCTACAGAAGTCGTCAGGATTTCGCGCCTGAAGAACTGCAGCGCGTTGAAGATCGTATGGCCGTGCTTGTGCGCCTGTTGCGCAAATACGGAGAGACCTCGTCCGCAGTTCTGGAGTATCTGGAGCGCGCCCGGGATGAGCAGGAACGGATCCTGCGCCACGAGGAAATCATGGCGCAACTCGCCGCTGAACGCGCGGCAGCCGACAACGAACTGCAGACCGCCGCGCATAAGCTGACGGCGATTCGCCGATCCTGCGCGGCGGCGCTTGAGGAACAGCTGACTGCGGAGCTGTCACTGCTTATGATGCCAAATGTACGTCTGAGCATGCGTCTCACTCCCGCAGCTTCTGGTCCACAGGGTGCAGACGACGCTGAATTGCTGATCAGCGCCAATCAGGGTGAAGCACAAAAACCGCTCGCGAAAATCGCCTCGGGCGGAGAACTGTCCAGGGTGATGCTGGCCCTGATTCAGGTGCTGTCTGGCAATGCGTCTGTGCCCACACTTATTTTTGATGAGATCGACGCCGGCATCTCTGGGCGGGCCGCCCAGGCGGTTGCTGAACGCATCGCGCACATTGGACGCCGTCACCAGGTATTGTGCGTCACGCATCTTCCACAAATGGCCTGTTATGCAAGCCATCATCTGCTGATTGACAAACGAATTGACGGGAAGCGCACATTCACAACAGTCAGACCTCTTACAGAGGAGGAACGGGTGGATGAAATCGCAAAAATGATCAGTGGTGAAATCATATCTGAAACGACGCGCTCGCATGCCCGCGAGATGCTGCGCAGGGGTTCCGGTTCCCTGTGACCCGCTGTGTCAGCCGCAGTTGCGCGTCGTTTCTCCCTGAATCGCAGTTCTCCAGGTTCCTCCTGAGCCATGTTTTGTTCGACATTGACCTCATCCAGTACGGGCAGGCTATTACCACTCGGTTTGACACGACTGAGTGAGGAGGGGGAGTCGGGGTGAGACATTGGCCAGTAAAGGCGGCGATCCTGTTACTGTTCTGCACGATCGCGTTGCCGCCGATTTATCCACAGGTTTCCCGGGCGCAGGCGATGACCGGCGCGCAGAGGACGCAAGCTTTCACGCAGGCGCAATCCGGAACGTTGCACGGCGCCGCTGCACTGGACGCGAGCCAGTGGAACTGGCTGTTTCCAGGACTGCAGTCGGCACAGGATCATCATGTCGAGGTATTTGCCGGTGGTCAATCCATCGGAATCAAGTTGCACGCGTCAGGTATTCTGGTGGTGGGCTATCACCTGGTGCATGAAGGCAAGCAGGCGTTCAGCCCTGGCGAACGGTCGAATATTCATGTCGGGGACGTGATTGACACTGTGGAAGGACGCCATGTAACCAGCGTGGAGCAGGTATCGCGTCTGATTGCCGAAGCAGGCGCAAAAGCAAAACCGCTGCGCTTTGGTTTTCACCGCAAAGGGCGCGTGCTTGCAACCAGTATCGTTCCCCACCTGGACGATGACACAGGATCGTACCGGATTGGACTGTATATTCGCGACTCGGCTTCAGGCGTCGGTACGCTTACGTTTTACGTACCTGCCAACCACGGCTTCGGAGCGCTTGGCCATGTGATTGCGGACGTTGATACAGGAGACCCGATTGAAGGGCGCGGACAGATCGTGCACGCTGCGGTCACTTCGATTGACAGAGGCGAGTCAGGACAACCGGGTGAAAAACGCGGACTCTTCGTCAACGAACGCAAAGTTCTCGGAACGATCATCCGCAATTCTGAGTTTGGCGTCTTTGGGTTCATGCAAAATCCTCCTGATCACGGTTTTTTTACTCATCCAGTCCAGGTGGCGCTGCCAGCCGAAGTGCACCCAGGACCCGCTAAAATCCTGACAGTTGTCAGCGGGCAGGAAGTCGAGGCGTTCGACGTTCAGATCGTAAGGGCAACGCGCCAGGATTCGGCAGACACCAAAGGTCTCATCATTCGAATTACAGATCATCGGTTATTGTCAAAAACAGGGGGAATTGTACAGGGAATGAGCGGGAGTCCGATTATTCAGGACGGACGGTTGGCGGGCGCTGTCACCCATGTTTTTGTAAGCGACCCTACGCAGGGCTATGGGGTATACGCGGAATGGATGTTGAGAAACCTGGGCCTCAACAACAAACAACTTGGTAAAATCGGGTTTCTGTCCGCATCATGATCAGGCCAGGGGAGCAGTGATAAAGTCCGCGATGCGATCGTATCGTTACGGTCGCATCTGTTTTTTTTGTAGAACGACAAATTTCGAGTAAAATTGTCAAAATTGGTCGTAAAGTATTTACATCAATTCACAAGGAACGTACAGAGGGTTGTCGAATATATACTATGTTGCACAAATGGGGAGGATAACGTGTGGATATGACTCGGATTCTGATTGCCGATGACAATCGCGAGTTTGCCGAACTGTTGTCGGAGTTCCTGAACGACCAGCTTGATATGCAGGTTGTCGGGGTAGCCAGCAACGGTCATGATGTGCTGACGATGATTGAGAACTGTCAGCCTGATGTGTTGATACTTGATATAATCATGCCGGTGCTTGACGGCATAGGCGTTTTGGAACGCTTACGGCAGATGTCGCTTGAAACTTCCCCTCGTGTGATTATGCTTACCGCCTTTGGACAGGATGCGGTAACGAAGCGGGCGCTGGATCTTGGCGCAGTGTATTACGTGCTGAAGCCGTTTGACATGGATCTGCTGGTGGAACGCATTCGCGATGTCGTGTCTCAGGATATGTACATAGAGAGAGCAAAGGCCGCGATTGGCGCGGGCGGCGGCGCAATTGCAGTGCAGCATACCGGCTTTGCCCATTCTTCTACAACAGCCAGAGTGGTTGCGATCAGTACAAAAAACCGTTCCGTCGATCAACTGATTACGGCTATCATTCACGAGATTGGCGTCCCTGCCCATATCAAAGGATATCAGTATTTGCGGGAAGCGATCGTGATGGTCTATCACGATGTGGAGATTCTGGGTTCTGTCACCAAAGTTCTGTACCCAAAAATCGCGGAACGCTTCTCAACAACGCCTTCGCGGGTGGAGAGAGCGATCCGTCACGCGATTGAGGTGGCCTGGAGCCGCGGCAACACCGAAGCGATCGGGCAGGTGTTTGGCTATACTGTCAGCATGAGCAAGGCCAAGCCTACGAATTCGGAATTCATCGCGATGGTGGCGGATAAACTCAGGATCGAGGCGAAAATCGTATAGTGAACAGACATTTGATCAGCATAGACTGGGCGCAATTGTACCCAGTCTATGTTTGTATTTACTCGTCATATAACTCATCATATAATATTAGTAACATGAACTGAGGCCAAGTCGACCGTATGGAGGGGCAGCGCATGAGAGAATGGTCCGAGGATCGGCCGGGGGACTCGATTGGAACGAATGCGCGACCTGGAAGTGGACAGCCTGACGCATCTCTGTACGACACTTCGTGGAAAAATGAGTGGCAGTTGGATCGTCTGGCGGCCCTGGTCAGGGAACCCACGACGATCTTCCTGTATTGGGAGGTGTCGGACAGCCGCAAAGGACTGATTTGCGAACATTTTCAGTCGTCCTGGGCCAGTCTGCCATTCGCACTGGCGGTGCACGGCGCAGTTGGCGGGAAGCCACTCCACGACAGCGCACCCCTGGTTCAAAAGGCGGTCGCTCCGCAACAGTCGCGCGCCTACGTGAGTGAACTGCCGCCTGGTGGAGTCTACATTGTCGATTTGACTACCAGAACCATCCACGGTCAATCATTCACCATCCTGCGCTCCGACCTGGTTGTCACGCCGCCTTTGCCCGACCTGCAGTGCGGCGGCCCGCGCGCGCTGTTCGCAAAGGTGGGAGAACGGCGCGCGGGGTTGCGGTTGCGCGGG
>JAKADD010000147.1 GCA_021820825.1 Bacillota bacterium | reverse complement strand
GCGGCCCTTTGGCAAAAGCGTCCGCCAATCCAATTCGGTGGTCCAAAACATCCTGCAGACTATACTTTGGACGCACCCCCAACAGGATGTCCAGGTTGGAAAACCCCAGATCGCCGTCAATAATCGCGACACGGCTCCCGCAATCAGCCAGGGCCAAGGCCAGATTCAGCACAATATTGGATTTGCCCACGCCCCCTTTCCCGCTGGCGACGGCGATCAGTCTTGCGCCGCCTGCAAGCTTGCCGTCGGCGGTTGCGCTGACCAACCGCCGCAAGGGTTCAGCCTGATCGGGCATGCCATTCACCTCCCGTGAAACATGAGGAGAGCAAATCGGAATCGGCGACCATGATGTCGTCAGGCACCCGCTGGCCCGTTGTCAGATAGGACAATGGTTTACGCAGCGTGTAGGTCGCCGCAAGACAAAGGGATGGCAGCACAGTTTCGTCGAGTTTCGTAAACAGCAGGGCGTCGTAGCCTACCTGAGCAAGCACCGCGGCGACTTCCTGGGCCTCCAGCCAACGCGACGACAGACTGAGCACCAGGTATCTGAGGTCAATGGAGACGTCTCCTAACAGCGCCTGTATTTCCTGCGCATGCGCAGAATCAAGAAACGGTCTGCCCGTCGTATCGACAAATACAATATCGAGCGTCGACATGCTGCGCAGGCGTTCCTGCACTTCCGCAGTTGACCGGGCCACAGCAAACGGTATGCCGAGAATGTCAGCATACGTTTTCAACTGTTCCACAGCCGCCACGCGAAATGTGTCCACCGTCAGAAAACCAACTGAGCGCCCATCATGCAGTTTGGCCTGCGCCGCCAATTTTGCGATCGTCGTCGTCTTGCCCACTCCCGTGGGTCCAAAAAACGCCACGACCCGGTCACTGGCCCCAATCGTTCTGACCGGTTCCGATTCCTGCAGCAGATTCCGCGCAAATTGGGTCAGCGCAGAATCAACAGCCCTGGCATCGCGAATATCCACATGCGCCGCCTCCGTCATGATGAACCGCTCCAGAAGCGGCGTCGGCATCTGCGCGTGCATGAGCCGTTCAACGAGACGCGCAAGCGCGGTCCGGTCCAGTCCAGGCAGGCTGGCGCCCGGACCAAGCATCGCTGTGAGCAGACCGCGCAGGTCGCGCAGTTCCCGTTCCATCGCGGTTCCGGCAACATTTCGCGCACCCGCCGCCAGAGCGTCGCCGTAATCGTCTGCAGGACGCGCCGCCGCAACAGGTGCGACGGTGTAATGGATTCCCGCAGCGGATGGCGAAACGCCGACTGGCGCCGACTGGCGTTCCGCAGGACGCGCCGCCGCGAGTTGCGGACGCCAGCCGCGCGGCGCCAGAACTCCCAGCGACTCGTCCGGCGTATCCACAGACGGTTCTGCAGCGTAATCGGCGCGCTCGCGTCCAGCCACGACTTCGTAGACCTTCAGTCCGAAAAGTCCAGACCAGCCATCGGCGCGAATCTTGCGCTTGGACAGAATGATCGCCTCAGCCCCCAACTCCGCCTTGATGACACTGAGCACCTGAGGCAATGATTTGGCGATGTAACGCTTAATAAACACTAGACATTCACCACCCCTCCGCTCTCAATCGGCGCATCCGGATCCAGTTCCGCATAAGAAAGTACAAACACATCCGGCAGAGAGCGTTGCAATAGTTTGCGCACGTGTGCGCGCAGATTGGGCGACACCAGAAGCACGGCGGATTTGCCAAGCGCCGCCAGTCTTCCCATGTGATCGCCGATGCTCTTTAGCAGTTGCTGCGTCACGCGCGGATCCAGCGCAAGAAATGTTCCCTGATCCGTACGGGACAGGTGTTCCTCGATTCGCCGCTCCGTTGCCTGGCTCAGTGTGATCGCTGTAATCGGCACCGTTCCGGCCCGAATCTGCGCTGTGATTTGCCTGCTGAGCCGTTGCCGGACATATTCGGTAAGCAGATCCGCATCTTTTGTAAAGCGGGCCTGATCGGAGAGCGCCTCCAGGATCGAAGACAGATCCCTGATCGATACGCGCTCATCGAGCAGGTTGCCGAGCACCTTCTGGACTTCCCCAACCGTCAGCAGCTGCGGAACAAGCTCTTCCACCAAAACGGGCTGTCTCTCTTTGACAGCGTCCAGAAGCGCCTTCACTTCCTGCCGGCCGAGCAAGTTGCTGGCGAAACGCTTGATCAATTCAGTAAGATGCGTGGCGATTAACGAGGGCGGATCCACCACCGTGTAGCCCGACATCAGCGCACGTTCACGGACAGACTCGCCAATCCATTCCGCAGGGAGCCCAAAAGCGGGTTCCTTGGTGGAGATCCCTACGACCTGCGGATCCGCAACGCCTCCGGCCATCGCCAGATAGTGACCGGGCAACAGTTCATAACGCGCCGCCTCAGTGCCGCGGATACGGATGACATATTCATTGGGGCGCAACTGGATGTTGTCGCGAAATCGAATCATCGGAACGACGATCCCCAGGTCTAGTGCGACCTGGCGGCGAATCAGCGCCACACGCTCCAGCAGATCGCCGCCCTGACTCGCATCGGCAAGCGGCACAATCGCATAGCCAAACTCAAATTCAATCGGTTCGATCTGAATCAGTCTGTACATGCTCTCCGGACTTTTCGTCGTTTTCGCCTGTTCCTGTTCCGCCTGCTGACGATCCCTGGCCTCCCTGCTGGAACGCCGTCGCGACATCCTGTACGCAGAGTAGGCGAGCAACAGGGCGACTGGACCCGTGATGAGGATTCCGATGGGCGAGAACAGCCCAAGGACGCTCAGCACGGCTGCCACAATGTAGAGCGTTGCCGGATACGACAGCAACTGATTCAAAATGTCAGACCCGAAATCTTCACCGCTTCCAGAACGGGTCACGATCAGGCCTGTTGCGGTTGAGAGAAGCAGCGCGGGAATCTGGCTCACCAGCCCGTCGCCAACCGACAGCAGCGTGTACGTGGAGATCGCCGCCTGAAATCCCATGCCCTGCTGGACCATGCCGATTACAAAGCCACCGACGATGTTCACTGCGACTATGATCATGGTTGCAATCGCATCGCCTTTGACGAATTTGCTGGCGCCGTCCATGGACCCATAAAAATCGGCTTCCTGTTCAATCGTTCGCCTTCTCGTGCGCGCCTCCGCTTCCGTGATCATTCCTGAATTGAGATCCGCGTCAATGCTGATCTGCTTGCCCGGCATCGCGTCCAGCGTGAAGCGCGCCGCCACTTCGGCCACCCGCTCGGCGCCTTTCGTGATGACGATAAACTGCACGATGACCAGAATGATAAACACGATCATGCCGACCACCACATTGCCGCCAATCACGAAACTGCCAAATGTCTCAATCACCTGCCCTGCGTATCCCTGCGTCAGGATCAGCCGCGTGGAAGAGATATTGAGAGCGAGCCGAAACAGCGTCATAATGAGCAAAAGCGAGGGGAACGCCGAGAACTGCAGCGGTTCTCGCGTCGTCATGGCAACCAGCAGCACGGTGAGCGAAGTCGCCAGATTGATGATCAGAAGCAGGCTGAGCAGGACCGGGGACATGGGAATGACCAGCATGGTGACGATAGAAATCACGCCAATAACCGGAATAAGACTCAGGCTTCTCATTACGCTGTCTTCCCCCTCATCAAGGACATCGTGCGCCCACCGCCGTTATAAAACCCGATTGCGCAGACGATATACATAAGCGAGCACCTCGGCAACCGCCCCAAACAGTTGGGCTGGCACATATTCGTCCAGTTGCACCGACTGATACAGGGAACGCGCCAGGTGTCTATTCTCCACGATCGGCACATCGTGGGCGACCGCGACCTCGCGGATTTTGCGGGCGGTGTCGTCTACGCCCTTTGCCACAACCTGAGGCGCATGCATGGTCTTTGCGTCATATTTCAGCGCGACCGCAAAATGCGTGGGATTTGTAATCACCACATCGGACTGCGGCACGAGTTGCATCATCTTTCTCCGCGCAATCGCTCTCCCGCGTTCACGAATCTTGCGTTTGATCAGCGGGTTTCCCTCGTAGCGCTTGGATTCATCGCGCACGTCGTTTTTTGACATGCGCAAACCGCGTTCAAACTCGAAACGCTGAAAAAAGAAGTCCGCGACCGCAAGCGCGATGTACAGCAGCGCCACATACAGCAAAATCATGCCTGCCGCCTGCGCGATCAGGGCAAATATCTGTGCGGGGTCCGCCCTGTCAAGCGTGACCAGCTGCGCGGTCGCTCCCGCCACGGCCAGATACGCGGCCGTGCCAATCAGCAGCAATTTTACAGTCGATTTGACCAATTCAGCCAGCGACCTGATGCTGAACAGCCTGGAAAAACCCGAAATGATACTGATTCGGCTGAAATCGGGAAGCAGCGTTTTCACAGTGAACATGGGGCCCACTTGCGCAAACGCAACAGCCAGTCCAATCAATAAGGACACGGCAAGGAGCGGTATGACACTCGGTAAAATCAGGTCGCCGACGCTCGTCAGCAGAGGCCATTCTACTGACATGGATGCAGAACCCGACGTGCCTTGTGAAAGCAAAAGCGTGGTGGACTGCCATAAAGCGCTGTACAGCTGACCGCCAAAAAAATGCAGGGCCGCGACGGCCGCCAGCAGACTGGCCGCCGTCGTGACATCCGGACTGTGTGCTGTCCGCCCATCCCGCCGGACTTCCGAGCGGCGTCTTGGAGTCGCCCGTTCCGTTTTCTCTGCAAACAGTTGCAAGTCAACCTTCATCACAGTGGAACGCCCCCCATCGCAGCGAGCACGCTACCCAGTTGCTGGTTCATGGTATTGACGAGATCGCGCATGACCGCGACCAGTTCCGGCATTAAAAAACCGAGCAATACGATACCCACAAGCAGCGTCACAGGCAGCCCGACTACGAACACGTTCATCTGCGGCACAGCGCGGGAAGCGATGGCAAGCGCCACATTGGTCAAAAATACGGCCATGGTGATTGGCGCCGCCAATTGAACACCCAGAACAAACACGGTCACAAGCGCCCGCAAAAACACGTCGGCCACTGAAGCGCCAAATACGGCCGCGCCCAGATGCACATAGTGATAGCTCTGGAGGACAGCGAGCAAAATGCTGTATTGGCCCCCTATATCTAAAAAGAACAGAGCGAACAGCGTGTACCAAAAACTGGATATCAGTCCTGTGGGCGCCCCAAACCCTGGATTCACGACGGATGCGATGGAGTAACCGATCTGCAAGTCAAGCATTCCTCCCGCAAACTGAACCGCCGCAAAAATGAAACCAGCGATGAGACCAATGGCGATCCCCGTAAGCGACTCCATGACAAGACTGGTGATAAACCACCCCAGCGTAAAAGCAACGTGCCGCCCCGCCAGTTGCGAGAGCGACGAGGCCGAATAGACAATGAGTGCAAGATAGAACGCCAACCCAATCTTAAACATGGCCGGCACCTGCGCGCTTCCAAACAGGGGGGCCGTGGACATCACACCCAGGCAGCGCACAAAGACAAGTAAAAAAACCAGCAGAGCAGGCGTGATTGTCATCGCCTAACGAATAAAATTCTGCAAGTTGCCCAGTATATTGACCGTGAACGCCATGATCTGCTGCAACATCCAGGGTCCCGTGAGGGCAAGGATGATTCCCACGATTGCGATTTTCGGGATAAACGACAGTGTCTGTTCCTGGATCTGTGTTGTCGCCTGAAAAACGCTTACGATCAAGCCGACAAGCAAGCCCGCCACCAGCAGAGGCCCCGCCAATTCAAGCACCAGAAGCATGACGCTCTGCCCAAGTCCAATCACAAAGTTGCCGTTCATATTCATTCTCCTTCGTTAGCCGCGTAATCCCATCGCGGAGAATCCCTTTAGTGAAATCCGGCCAACAGAGACTTGACAACCAGATACCAGCCGTCAACCATGACAAACAGCAACAACTTGAACGGCAGAGAGATCAGCACAGGCGGCAACATCATCATGCCCATGGACATCAGCGTCGTGGCTACCACCAGATCAATGATCAGAAAAGGAATATAGATCATGAACCCGATCTGGAACGCCGTCTGCAGTTCACTGATGGCAAATGCAGGCACCAGCGTTGTCAGAGGCAGTTGCGTAAGCGATGCCGGCGTCTTCTCATGGCGATAGGCCAAGAACAGATTTACATCCTGAATGCGAGTCTGCTTAGCCATGAACTCCTTAAATGGCAGTTCTGCCTGGGCAATCGCAACCGTCTGCCCGATTTTGCCCGCAAGGTAGGGTTGCAGCGCATTGTGATTGACAGCGTTCAGAGTCGGGCTCATGACAAAGAGAGTCAGGAAGAGGGCGAGCCCCACAAGAATCTGGTTGGGAGGCGACTGTTGCAGCGACAGGGCGCTGCGCACAAACGAAAG
>JAKADD010000146.1 GCA_021820825.1 Bacillota bacterium | reverse complement strand
CCGTGAAGGGTCTTGCGATGCGCCGCCTCACGCCGGAACAGGTCCGCCAGTTCCGCTTGTGTATCTTGTTGCCGACGGCTCTTGTTTGTCGGACGCTTCCCTTTGATCGCACGGCCTTGTTCGTCGTAGCACCCCGGATTGTTCGCCCGCCGCTGCCGGTCGAGTTTGCGCTGCAGACGCCGAATCCGTTTGTGATCCCTCGCCACCGGCTCGCAAAACTGTTCCAGCGACGCTTGCGTCTCGCCAACTATCGCGATCGTCGAGGGTCCGATGTCCAACCCGACCGTCTCGGGTCCGATGGCATGTTCCGGTTTCTGATACGGGGATCCTTCACAGACCAGTTGCGCATAGTAGCGGGTCCGGCTATGAACCTCCCGGCGCACGATCCGAACGTACTTCACGCGCGAGGAGAGACCATGCTGGATCACCGGGTCTTTGTGCGCCGCCTTGACCATGGGCAGTTCGAGTCCGTTCCACAGCACCCGGTCGTTCCGCCAGCGAATGCAGGCTTTGTTATTTTTCCCCTCCAGGCTGTGCAGCCCGCGTCGGCCCTTAAAGCGCACGTTTCTTGCTTTGCCCAATGCCACCTTGTCGACGGCGGCGAAGGCGCGGGCGGCCAGCTTTTGTTCCACATGCGAATCGATATGATCGCCCAGCCAGGTGTCGCGCCGCATCCCGTCGGCCGTGGCCTCCAGCGCGCCTGCGGAGAACCCGTGAGCGGTTCTTGCGGCGGCAAAATGAGTGCGACGTTCGGCCTCGTCCTTCGTCTGATTGGCCTTTGTATACCAGATCGATTGCCGGAACAAGGCCAGACGGCGCTTGGCTTCGCCCAGCAGCGCGTTGTACAGTTGCCGGGCCGCTTCAAAACGTGCGTCCACTTTCTTTTCTTGCCGCCTCGTCACCCGAAGTGGAATCTCGCACGTGAACGAAGGCGTCTTCACGCGGCGGCTCGACGTTTTTTTGATTTTCGTTGTATTGCTTGATAACGGCAAGGGGTGCACCTCCCACTGTGGAGACAAAGTAGGAATTCGTACAGAGCGTGGGCAAACGGCTGCGAAGAAACGGAAACTCCTGGCGCAAATGATGGGAAGAACGCCCTTTGAGGAGCTTAACCAAATGGTGAATGCCAAACTGCGGATCGACTTCAACCAAGAGGTACACGTGATTCGGCATGGCTTCGAGTTCAAGGATGTCCGCCCGATGCTCCGCCGTCACTTCGCGGATCAATTCTTTGAGTCGAAATATCGGCGCCATTGTTCAGGACATTGCGCCGATATTTCGGGCGCCAGACGACGTGGTATTTGCATGAGTAGACGACGTTTCGATTCGATTTGCAGTTCATGGAACCAGTATATCACATGTCTACTGCATACTGTGTGGAGGAAAAAAAGAACCGGGATCAAGGGCACGCCTTATATCCCCCTGGATGAATCCAAGGGCTTTACGGCGCTTTCAGGTAACCCGTTGACACCAAAAACAACCCCCGACGCACCGGCATCGGGGACCGCGCTAAATCTGGATTTCGCCAAGCCTGACCAGTTCCACTACCGCCTGCGACCTGCCTTTTACTGCTAATTTCTTCATCACATTAGAAATGTGATTGCGGACTGTCTTTTCGCTGATGAAAAGCGTTTCGGCGATATCTCTGGTGGTTTTATCCTGAACCAGCAGTTCGAACACCTCTCGCTCGCGAATCGTCAGGAGTGACTTGACGCGGACATCCCTTACCGCTGACACTTCTCTTATCCCTCCTTGCTCCAGTCCTGATACACAAGGTTTAGGGATACAGTTACCGTATTGTATGAGGCAGTGAAATTGGGTGTGCTACCTTACAGATACATTGGGCAGGGTGGATGTCACTTTGTAAATATAAATCACTGTGCGGTAATTTCAGAGTCATGCTTCGCTCCTTTTCTGTCTGCTTCAAGAACGCTGAATGATCGTGCAGGTTCTTTCCAGTAAGGAGATGGTGTGCGCAGCACTTCCATGAGATCCTCAATCACCGCACTCGCTGTCGGCAGTTCTCCCGCGCCTCTGCCAATGAAGGTCAAATCGCCCACGACATCCGCCGTAAGCGTAACAGCATTGAACACATCGCGAACACCTGCCAGCGCATCTTCGCGCGGCAACAGTTGAGGGCTCACCTGCAGATTGACCTGGCGACCATCATAGGTGGCCTCGCCAATCAGCTTGATGACACATCCCCTGCTTTGGGCCGCTCGAATATCCTGTTCCGAAATATGTGTAATTCCCTGACGCTGCACGGCGCTCACTGAACTTTTCACAGGAAATGCCATGTTGGCCAGGATGGCCAGCTTGTAGGAACTGTCGTATCCTTCCACATCGCTCTGCGGGTCCGCCTCCGCGTAGCCGAGCCGCTGGGCGTCCTGCAATGCGGAGGCAAACGAAAGTCCGTCTTCCTCCATTTTCGTAAGAATATAATTGCAGGTTCCGTTGAGGATGCCCCGGATAGACGTGATGCGATTCGCTGTCAGATACTGCTGAACCATACGCACGATCGGAATGCCGCCGCCTACGCTTGCCTCAAAGAGAAGACGCACACCCTGCCGGTCTGCCAGTTCACTCAGTTCATCGCCGTATTTGGCCAGCAGTTCCTTGTTCGCCGTGACCACATGCTTGCGCGAGAGCAGCGCCTGGCGAATATAGGAGCGGGCTGGTTCCGTGCCGCCCATGACCTCGACCACCACGTCAATACGCGGGTCGCCAAGAACAGCCTCGGGATCGGCGGTGATGCTGAAAGTTGGCGCATCCAGATTGCGCGGCTTCTCGACATCCTGCACAAGCGCTCCCAGCACCTTGATCGAGCATCCCGTCCGAGTTTCGATTTGCGTCCGATTGCTTTCCAATGACCTGACAACACCACGTCCCACCGTACCGAGTCCCAATAAACCAACATACAGTGTGTGCGCGCTTTCCATGATATCCCTCTTCCTGTCTCTGTACTAGCCGTCGCATACCGCCTGCCGGACTGCTCTGTCCTGCGTCAGGAATGGGTGTAATAATTGACTGAGTTGTGGGAGTTCAAGCAGAAAGGCGTCGTGTCCATAGATGCTTGACAGTTGGTTATACCGAGCGCGCACCCCACTTCGAACTGCCAATTCTGTTGCCCGCCTCAGTTCATCCGGCGGATACAGGAGATCCTGATCAATCCCAATCCATAACAATTCCGCGTGAATACGCGCGAAAGCGCCCGCCAGTCCGCCTCTGTCCCGTCCAATATCGTGCAGATCCATCGCCCTGAGTAAGGTCAGGTATGAATTGGCGTCGAAACGTTCCACCAGTTTATCCCCGTGGTGTCTCAGGTAACGCCCGATCTGAAAATCAGCCACGCCGTCGGGGCCAAGATCACGTCCCAACCGCTGTTGAAACAGCTCCGCAGTCCGATACGTGATCATCCCGATCATGCGCGCGATCGCCAGCCCCTTTGCTGGAGACACCCCAACCTGCGCGTAATTACCGTGTCTGTAATCCGGATCTGAGACGATCGCCTGCCGCATGACTTCATTGTACGCCAACCCCATCGCCGTGAAGGCTGGGTTGGCTGCGATAACCGCAGCCCGCTCCACGAAATCCGGGTGCAGCACAGTCCATTCCAGCGCTTGCATGCCGCCCATGGAACCGCCTATCACCAACTGCAGTTTCGAGACGCAAAGTTGTTGCAGCAGCGCATACTGGACGTTAACCATGTCGCGAATGGTGACAACAGGGAAGCGCGCGCCGTAAACATGCGCCTCGCCAGGCGCCACACTGGCGGGCCCTGTGCTCCCCTGGCAACCGCCAAGCACATTGACGCAGATTATATAATAGCGATCGGTGTCAAGCACGCGACCCGGTCCAATCAGGCCTCCCCACCACCCAGGACGGCCGTCGCCGTCGGCCGCGTGCGTATCGCCCGTGAGCGCGTGACAGACGAGGATCGCATTGGCTCCCGTTCGATCCAAGCGGCCATAGGTCTCATAAACCAACTCAACGTCTTCCAGCACTGCTCCAAATTCTGTCACAAAGGAGGAACCCATGTTCCACCGGTGAACAGCGGTGGACTGTGGGTGCTGATCATGATTGCTTTGATTCACCGCCATCCCCCCCATGAAACCATCGCGAAAAACCCCCTCGCAAGAGGGGGTCATCAACAGTCGATTCTCTCCCTCTTATCTTTCAGAGCTTACACTCTGCTGGATTTGGCACCTTTCTTTCGCTTGCGCGAAAGACGGTTGCCGGGCTTCAAAGGGCCAGTCCCTCCGCCACTCTCGATAAGAGTATTTAATTATCAATTTAGAGGAAAATTTAGCACACCAAGAGCCTCGTGTCAAGCGCTACTCTGACACTCTGACAGCGCTTCAGTTGTGCGTTTGGTCATATTTGCTCCAAAATTCGGCGCGTCTCTTCTCCTGTAACGCTGGTGTAACGCTGGCGAGTTGCAAGACCATCCGTTCGCCCGCAGTTATAACAGCCGTCCGCTCCCCCGCTTAAAATGCGATGAAATAGAGACGGGAATTCGCGCATCGGCGCCGCCGTGAACCAGCGCATGGGCCGCTGCCCGCATCATCCAGGGCGTCTCCTCATAGGTGGTCAGCAGTGTCGGCATGTCCTGAAAGAGCGGCGCCCGCAGGTCGTACGGGCTTCGTACAGCGATCACGATGACCGGTTGCCGCGCCGCAGCCGTCACGTCTCGAATGGCCTTCAGAAAATGGGGGTTGGCGAGACCGTTTACCGTGACGATGACCAGATCGGCTGCCTGACTCGCGGCAAGCGCAGCGTCAGCCCCGTAACCATCCGCGCCGATTTCGTCAAGCGATACCGTGGCATTTGGCAGTAACGCAGTCAATTCATCCCGCAGCACCTGGTTCCTTGCAGATTCGCCAGCCGCGATCATCTGCGGAGACGCCTGATCCCGCAACAAAACGATCCGCTGCGGTGCAGTCTCCCAGGCCCGGAGCGGAAGCGTTCCCCGGTCATTGCGCAGAACCGTCACCGCTTTGGCAGAAATCCGACGTTGCAGTTGCGCAGCCTCCCGAAACACAGTGCCCACATCATCCTGAGGCTGCGCCTGCAGCCTCCTGCGTTTTAACGTCCAGACCCGTTCCGCCGCTTCCCGCAACCTTTCGACTGGCAGTTCCCCACTGGAAGCAGCCGCCATGATGGCGGCAAGCGCCTCTTCCTGCTTATCCAGGCGGTGGGAAACGAGCACCAGATCGGCGCCCGCGCGCAGTGCGAGTACCGCCCCGCGCCCCACACCGACCGTATCCGAAATCGCCCGCATCTCCAGGCAATCCGTCATGATCACCCCCGAAAAGGCGAGTCGCTTGCGCAGCAGATCCGTTACAACCGCTGCGGACAATGTCGCCGGATCGGCGTTGCCAGCCACCGCCGGGAACACGACATGCGCTGTCATGAGCGCCTCGACGCCAGCCGCAATGGCAGCTTGAAAGGGCGCCAGTTCTACCGCCTGGAGTCGTTCTAAACTGTGTGCAATAAGCGGCAGGTCGAGATGTGAGTCAGCGACAGTATCGCCGTGGCCGGGAAAGTGTTTGCCGCACGCGATCACGCCGGCCTCCGCCAGTCCACGCGCAAAAGCAACTCCGAGCGCCGCCACGGCGGCGGAATCCTCTCCAAACGAGCGCACGCCGATGACAGGGTTATCCGGATTGTTGTTCACATCCAGGACCGGCGCCAGATCCATCTGGATGCCAGCCGCACGCAGGAGTCGCCCGGTGACTTGGCCGGCCGCCTGCGCTGTCGCTTCGTCGCCGATCGCTCCCAGCGCCATGTTGCCTGGCAAGCCAGGAAAATCATCCGAGAATCGACGGACGATTCCATTTTCCTGATCCGCGCAGACTAGCAGCGGCAGGTCGTGCCCACTGGACTGGGCGAATGCCTGCAATTGTTCTGTCAATGCCCGCACCTGCGCGAACGATGCAATGTTGCGGCTGAATAGAATGATATTTTGCACCCGCAGGCGTTCAATCAACTGTTTTGCATGTTCACCCATCCGTTGCCCGTCAAAACCGGCGCACAGCACCGCACCCGCCCATTCGCGCAATATCGTATCCGGCATACACGTTCCCCCATACTCGTCACAATGCTTGACTACGATCCACTCGGGAATGATTCCAACATATCGAGTTCATGCAGGACACTGCGCAAAAACCCATCCGCCTCAGTCAGCAATTGGCCTGCTGCAACCTTATCCACACCCTTGCGCGCCATGACAATCGCAGTCTTGACATGCCCATCCGCCTCCTGAAGCAAGCGCTCCGCATTGGCGTAGTCGATCTCGGCCGCCAGCATCAGAATACGAATGGCACGCTCTTCCAATTTTTCGTTGGTC
>JAKADD010000145.1 GCA_021820825.1 Bacillota bacterium | reverse complement strand
ATGGCGAGGCCGGACATTGCGTTTCGCCTGCAAATCGACGATCGTCTGGCGTTGTCGACGCCCGGTGACGGTCTTGCCGTGTCGGTGTACACAGCGATTTATGGCGTTGCAATCGCCAAACAGTCGTATGCCGCGATCGCCAGTTCGGCAGATTATCGCGTTACGGGGCTGATTGCGGCGCCGGAATATGCGCGATCGTCGCGGCTCGGGATGTGGTTTGCTGTAAACGGCCGACCGATCCGTAGCCTGCCGCTTGGCGGGGCGGTGCTTGATGGATACCACACTCTGCTGCCAAAAGGCAGGTTCCCTGTCTGCTTTTTGCACATCACCATGGACGCGGGTTTGGTCGATGTGAATGTCCATCCTGGCAAGCTGGAGGTGCGCTTCAGTGAGGAGCGCGATGTCCTGAAGGTGGTGACAGACAGCGTTCGTCACGCGATGCAGGCCAATATGGGAACTCCCACTCTCACTTCATGGGGTGCGCCGCGGACGCCTGATCAGGCTGTGGCGGACGGCGGCGCATCAGGATTGGCGTTGCCGGAACAGGACGGTTCGCAGAGCGGACAAAATGGCGCGATGGCCAGGGAAACCGCAGCTGCGTCGGAAAGCACGGAGCGCTTCCAGACGCGCGGCGCGGGGGGGCAGTACGGCGCGGGAGGTCAGCATGGTGCGGCGCAGGCACTGCGTTCACGCTGGTCGGACGCGAACGAGGCGGAACAGCGACAACTGGCGCTGGATCTGCACCGGCCCGCGACGCGCGACGATGTGTCGGGTCAGGAACGGTCGCTGAAAACAGATCAGGCGCAGGACGACAGACCAACGCTGCGCTCGGTGGCCCAGGCGCTCAAGCTTGTGATTGTGGCTGAAGACGGTCGCGATCTGTATCTGATCGACCAACACGCAGCGCATGAGCGCGTGCTCTATGAGAAATTTCGCAAACGTCTGGATCTGGACCGTGTGCGCGCAGCGGAATTATTGGTTCCGGTCATGATCACGGTGCGGCCGCACCAATTGCAGGAGTTGATGACGCGTGTGTCCGATGCGGAGGCGGTTGGCATGGCGTTTGAACCATTTGGGGAAGATGCGTTGAAGGTCACAAGCGTGCCTGTTATCTGGGAGGGGCTGGATACCGAAGGACTGTCGCGCGATCTGCTGTTTGATCTGATTGAGGATCGTTCGACTGCGGTGCGCGAACAGATGGAGAACAAGGTGATCATGAAAGCCTGCAAAGCCGCCGTAAAGGCAAATCAGACCCTCAGCCTGCCGGAGATGGACGCGTTGCTCGACGCCCTGTCAACGCTGGATAATCCCTTCACCTGTCCGCATGGCAGGCCGACGGCTGTCCGTATTACCAGGGAACAGTTGGAACGCGAGTTCAAGCGCACGTTATGACATGTCGGTCAGTTCTGACCAGATCAGATTCGCCTGACTGGCGTCCACAAGCCGCAAGAGACTCATGAAAATCAGAGAAAGTATGTGCGGTGAACAGATGACTGTGAAATATATTCCTGTTGTTTGTATTGTTGGGCCCACTGCTGTTGGAAAGACCGAACTCAGCTTGCTGGTTGCGGAGCAACTCGGGAGCGAGATCGTATCGGCGGACTCGATGCAGGTGTATCGGCACATGAATATAGGAACGGCGAAACTCCCACCACACGCGCGGCGGGGGATCGTTCATCATATGCTGGATATTGCAGAGCCGTGGGAATCCTTCACAGTACACGACTATGCCGCCGGAGCCAGAGCGATCATTGCGGAGTTGGCGCGGCGCGGCAAAGTGCCCGTTGTGGTTGGGGGCACGGGTCTTTACATACGGGCGTTGGTGGATGGTTATGATTTCACGGCGACCAGTCGCAATGACGCACTGCGAGCGGATCTGGAGAAAGAGAGCAAGACGTATGGCGGCGTCTATTTGCATGATCGATTGGGGGCGCTGGACGCGGACGCCGCCGGCAGAATTCATCCGCATGACACCAGGCGAATCATTCGAGCCCTGGAGATTGTGCTGGGTTCGGGTCAGCCAGTGCGGGAAAACTATCAGTCGAAGGGTGAGGATGTAAAAAGTGATCATATTGTTCCAGTCCTGGTCGGGCTGAACGCTTTGCGGCCAGATCTGTACGCACGCATCAATCACAGGGTGGATACGATGATTGCACAGGGTCTGGCAGATGAAGTGCGCGCACTGCTGGACATGGGGTGCACGCAGGAGCACACATCCATGCAGGCGATCGGCTACAAGGAACTGGTATCCTATGTGCAGGGGGAGTGCAGTCTTGAGGAAGCGGTTGGCATGATCAAGCAGGCAAGCCGTCGTTACGCAAAGAGACAATTGTCGTGGTTTCGGGCGGATCGCCGGATTGAGTGGTATGTGTTGCAAGAAGATGATATGATGTTGTCGTCATCTGAACTTGTGTCGCGCATTAACGATCGGCTTGAACGTTTGAGAAGTCAGGGAATAGACAAGCCAGGGAATTGAAAATATTCGATAGCGTTTCGCAGCCGTACATAGGCAGTACGGTTGCGTAGATGGGATTTCGGCGGGGGGCAAACGAGTGACCACAGGTAAAACGATCAATATTCAGGATAATTTCCTGAATCAGATTCGCAAGGACAACATTCCAGTAATCGTGTATCTGGTCAACGGGTTCCAAATTCGCGGATTGGTTAAGGGATTTGACAACTTCACCGTCGTGATCGAATCGGAAGGAAAGCAGCAACTGGTCTACAAGCATGCAGTTTCGACGTTCACACCAAGCCGGAACGTACGGTTTGACATGGAGGCGCCGCAACAGTAAGCCTTCATCCCTGTGTTCTTGGATGGTGCGGAAAAACAGCGCTTTTATAATGGCTGTCTGAGTGAGTGCAGAGTGATGGGCTACAGGGCGCTGGTGTGTGAGGTTTATCGCCTTCTGGCGGTAAAACCTCAACTGGCCGCTCAGGAAGCGATGTGGCATCTTCTGTGGCAGCGAGTGCGTCCAGAAACTGCATCGGAACACAAAATCAGAGATATTTTACACGTTGACAGTCGCGATGAGGATGTGGTAATTTTATATCCGTTGCGATTTCACGCCAGCGTAGCTCAGATGGTAGAGCAACTGACTTGTAATCAGTAGGTCGCAGGTTCGACTCCTGTCGCTGGCTCCATAAAAAAGCCCGTAACGGCGCGGATTTTCGCATTGTAACAGCCTGTAAAATGGCTGTTTTCTTCGTTTTGGTGCAACTTTAGTGCAACTGCAAGGGTCGTGGGCAAAAGTTTTAGCCGTGAATCGTGGCGAGTGTAGGCGAGACGAATGCAAGGGAATGGACGCATGTTAAGATAGACACACACTGGCAGCGATGCCGATGGTGGAGAAGAGAGACCCAGAGTGAAGAAATGGGGGTTGAAGGTGAGATCGTAGTTAAAGAGCTGCTTCACGACGAAGCCGCTTCACCCATAATCGGGAACCGCTGACGCGTGTTGAACATCCTTTGACAGTTGAATCCGGCCATTCGATGGTTGTTCGTATAGACGGTATTCCTGTGGGAATCCTACTCTTGGAATTTGCCGATTATCGAGACGTACATCGCAGATATGGGGAGCACCGTTCATGCGCAACTGTATACGCCAACGATGTAGTCCGATTCTCTGCCAAAAGGGGGAGTTGGAAGATGGACGCATCATGGATCAAGGCGCGGCGTGCGCTGATCAGGGAGCGCGAAGAACTTCAGGACAGATTGCGCGAAACTCACCGCTATGGGTTGAATGATGCGATGAATGACGCGGCGGGAGAACTATCCGGATACGATCAGCACCCCGCTGATTTGGGATCAGAGATGTTTGAGCGCGCCAGGAATCTGGCGCTGGGCGAGCATCACTTGTTGCGCCTGGAGGCAATCGAACAGGCTTTGCGTCGCTGGGACGAGGGCGTCTATGGACGATGTGCGCGTTGCGGGGGGATGATCGAACGGCCCAGGCTGGAAGCGGAACCAGCGGCCATTCTGTGCATGGGGTGTGCAAACGGACAGCAGCAGGGAACACTGAGTCGTGATCGACCGGTCGAGGAGGAAGTTTTGCGGCCCCCTGTCGAGCGTACGAATGGGAATGAACGCGATGACGACGGATTTGACGGGGAAGACGCGTGGCAGGTGGTGGCGTGCATGAACGCAAGGAGGGATCCCGATTTTCCCCGCGACGAGGAATTGTACACTGAGGGATCAGGCAATGTGGATCCTAATGTGGATTCTATTGAACAAATATCAAATCAAGAGTATAAATCGCAGTTGCCGGACTGATGGTTCCGGCGTCCGCTTGTTGACGGCGAGGCGCTCATGGAACGATGGACGAGAATGTGAGGGAACTGATATCGTGACCATCTTGGGCTTGTACTCCGTGCGATGGCATAAGGAGACGGGATACCGCTATTTCAAAGATTTGCTGGGTTTTGACGAGTATCAAATGTTGTATGGCGGCGTGCATTCTATCGCATCGGACGATACGCAGGGATGAGCGCGTACTGGCGATCACCTTTGCGGAGTGCGAGGCTCTCTTGACTTATCCTTGGGCACTTGTGATGTAACAAGAGAAATAAAATACGCCTTTAAATCAACAAAGCGACTCAAGCTCTTCGGAGCCTGTTTTGCGCCAACGATGATGATTGGCGCCAGAACGTCCTCCTTGAGAAGGGACCCCTGTTGCGCACCGCCATCGTGTTCTGGTGACTGGTCGTCTCCAAATTGATACCCTTTTTTGGCAGTCACGATGAGATATCTTCCTTTATGGGAATGGAGAGCGCTCCATAGCTGCTGCAGCACATCCGGATATCTCCCGTATTGAAGACGGCCATCTCTTCCGATGTGAAGGTCAAGTATTTTGATATTTCCACGCAGTGTCCAGGACTGTCCATATCCATCCCGCGTTTTTCCATCTTTATAAAAGATGAATTGACTGGACCGGTTTTCTGGAGTCGTTGCGAAAACGACGTTCCTGTCCAGGCCCGCAACGATATCAATCCGTTGCTCTGTCGTCAATCGCCTTATCATTTCTAGATGTTGTATGTTTTGATTCAATACATACACATACGCCATTCTGGAATTGACGGCAAAACCAACATCGTCTTTGTGAGTAAATGGCTTGCCCCATCGATAAACGGCATAGCCTCGAAAAAGATCCTTCAGCATAATAGTTGGATGCAGTTTCGCAGGCAAGACTGGAGTAACACCGCTATCCCCCATCACGATCAGGGTAATATGGCTTAACGTGCGATTCCACTTCCCGAAGGCGCCCAAAACCTGCTGAATGTTTTTTTCTACCCTCATCACACCTTTCATCTGGCCAACGCCGTATTTATGAACATAACTGTCGTTATCGGGCAAGTAAACCATCGTAAAGTCAGGCAGTTGGCCTTGCTTCATGATGTGAACAAGCGACTGAACGGAAAAATCGTCGCGCAGGCCGAAACGATGAAATATCCCGTCCTTTTCTTCGACGAAGCTTTGCTCAACAAGTGTTCCAAAGACCAGTACATCAGGCCCCTGAACGTGATAAGACCCGCGATTCACCAATGGACGAACGTAGATCGGCAGTGACAACCGATGCGAGGTCCGGCCCCGATAGACGAGCATATTGATCGCTCCGGTGCTGTATCCGGCGTCCTGCAGATCCTCGAAAATCGTATGCACCCTCTTCGATTGGCGAGTCTGATTCAGATGATAGAGCGTATTTTCCACGACTGGCCGTACTCCCAACCGCAAAGTTTGTCTGAGATTGTTCCCGTAATTCACAACCTCTCTGCGATTCGCATCGATCCATACCAACCCAGGAATGCGATGATTCTCTGGATACGATCCAGTTAACATCGTGCTGATGTCAGAAACCGTCATGGATGGAAAGGAAGAAATTATATTTGGAACGTACTGTCCATGTCTGATCAAGTACCTGAGGGCCGGAAAATCCGAGAGTCGGATCGCGTGTTTCAGCGCTTGGTTTGTCAGGGAATCGACAACGATCACAACGATTTTGCGCCCCGCAGGGTGAACGGACTGTGCGCCTTGTGGATGAACCGTACATCCGGCGATCAGGGTGACCGCGGTGATGGTCATCAACAATGCTTTCATGGATCGGTTGGTTTTCGTCTTCAGACAATCACGCTCCAATGTATCGGGCCCTCGTGTATTTAGCCGTATGTGACGTACGGAATGATTCGCGACAAGCAACAGCAAAAGCAAATTCAGAACAAGCAATACAATGTACCGTACAGTTTCTCCGGTAGCATGGTGGAATTCATCGTCAACTATGCAACGGTCGCATGCCAATATGTTCCGTCTTAATCGTCTTGTGGATGCAAAATGTTTTCGAATCGAATTGAGGGAAAGTGCAC
>JAKADD010000144.1 GCA_021820825.1 Bacillota bacterium | reverse complement strand
TCTCACAATACAGACAGTCTTGGGGCAGGATCCCGCCGCTCCGTATTCAGAACAGTTTGACGGCTATACAGTGCGGACGCCGGGAGGGGGCGCCGGAGTATGACAAACGGGTATATCGCGCTCGTGCTGCACGCGCACCTGCCTTACGTCCGACATCCGGAAGAGGAGTATCCTCTCGAAGAGCGCTGGCTATACGAGGTGATCACCGAAACCTATATCCCTCTTCTGCAGGTGCTGCAAGGGCTGCATCGGGATGGCGTTCCATGCCGCCTCACGCTGTCGCTTTCGCCGACGCTCGTAACGATGTTGACCGACGGCCTGCTGCAACACAGGTATTTGCGGCATATTGATCTGCTTTTGGAACTGGCAGAGCGGGAAGTGGAAAGAACGGCTGCATGGCCTGAATTTCATGAAACGGCGCTCGAATATGAACGAATTCTGCAGAGCGTAAAGGCGTTTTACCTCGACTATGACAGCAATATCGTCAAAGCATTTCGGGAACTTCAGGACCAGGGTGTCCTGCACGTCCTCACCAGCGCGGCCACCCACGCATTCCTGCCGTATATAAAGACCAGAGGCGCCTGGCGGGCGCAAATCGCGAATGCGGTCGCTGTGCATGAGGCGCATTTCGGGTCGCGTCCACAGGGGATCTGGTTGCCGGAATGCGGATTTACGGGCGGTGTGGACGATGTGCTGCGCGAATTTGGCATCGATTTCTTTTTTAGCGATACCCACGCAGTGCAGGCGGCGCAACCAGAACCCGTATTCGGCACGTTGTCGCCCATCTTGACGCCAGCGGGAGTCGCCGTTTTTGCGCGCGACGCAGACGCTTCCCGCCAGGTATGGAGTGCGTCCGAAGGGTATCCGGGCGATCCGGATTATCGGGAGTTTTATCGCGATATCGGGCACGATCTGGATCTTGAGACCATCCGCCCCTACATCCATCCCGCGGGCATCCGGGTGGATACAGGGTTCAAATACTACCGCGTCACCGGCGCCGGGGATGACAAGGCGCCCTATCGCTTCGCCGCTGCCCGTGCGAAGGCGGCGCAGCATGCCGACCACTTTATCAACCGCTGTCGCAGCGCCGTCGCCGAAGCGTTGCCGCAGATGGGAAGACAGCCTGTGCAGGTGGCCACGTTTGACGCGGAACTGTTTGGCCACTGGTGGTATGAGGGTCCAGTATGGATCGATCAGTTTTTTCGGCAGTTGCAAAGCGGCGGCGATGCCGTTCTGCCTGTGACGCCGCCTGAATATCTTTCACTTTACGACGATTATCAGATGTGTGATCTGTCCTTTTCCTCCTGGGGCCGGGGCGGCTATGGCGAGGTCTGGCTGCAGGATGACAATGACTGGATCTATCCGGCCCTCCACGCCGCCGAGCGGTTGATGGCTGAACTCGCCGACAGGCATGTGGCGCCAGATCCACTCGAAGAGCGTGCTCTCAAACAGGCGGCCCGTGAGCTGATGCTGGCGCAGAGCAGCGATTTTGCATTTATCATGGACGCAAAAACAGTCGTAGAATACGCCGTCAAACGGACACAGCAGCATGTGAATCGGTTTTTGCGGCTGCACGCCATGCTTGAATCCGGAATGATCGAAGAAAACTGGCTGCGCGCCGTCGAGGAGATGGACCGCATCTTTCCGGCCGTCGATTATCGTGTCTATCAGACAGAGAGGCAAAGCGTTCCCTGGGCAGCGCAGCGCACAGCGACGGATCATTATCGGGTGCTGTTTTTATCCTGGGAATATCCACCCATGACAGTCGGTGGACTCTCGCGGCATGTCTACGATCTGACCCGCTTCCTGACCCGCGCTGATCTGGAAGTCCATGTGCTGACGCCTGAGGTGGAGGGATGGCCGGCATACGAAGTGGTCGAGGGCGTTCACGTCCATCGGATTCCCGTTCTCCGTCCGGACGGCGGCGAGTTTGTGCACTGGGCGTTTCAAATGAATCTGGCGCTGATTGACGCTGGCCGCAAGCTGTTTTCAGAAGGGCTGCGCGTTGATCTCATCCATGCGCATGACTGGCTTGTGTCGTATGCGGCCCGCGCCCTCAAGCAGGAGTTTTGCATCCCGCTGGTCGCCACCATTCATGCCACGGAGCATGGGCGCAACGGCGGAATCTTCACGGACCTGCAGCGGTATATCCATCATCTGGAGTGGCAGCTCACTGTCGAGGCGAGTCAGGTTATTCTTTGCAGCACCTATATGAAACGCGAGGTTGCGGAGCTGTTCAGCCTGTCACCAGACAAACTGCATGTCATTGCCAATGGAGTCGATCCCGAACTTTTGCGCGCGAAAGAAGCGTTTGAAACAAACGATGGCGGGGAGCAGATCGTGCTTTTCGTAGGACGTCTGGTGAGGGAGAAGGGGGTGCAGACGCTGATTGCGGCTGCACCGCTGATTGTGGCCGCTTGCCCGGAGGCCCGGATTGCGATCCTTGGCAAAGGTCCTGAATTGGAAGGCTTGCAGCGGCTGACTGCGGAATCAGGACTCGCTGAAACGGTGCGCTTCTACGGATTTGTCTCGGATGAAGATCGCAATGCGCTGCTCCACCAAGCGTCTGCAGCGGTTTTCCCCAGTTTGTATGAACCGTTTGGCATTGTCGCACTGGAAGCGATGGCCGCAGGAACTCCTGTCGTGGTCTCGGATGTGGGCGGTCTGGCCGATGTTGTCCGGCACGGGGAGACAGGCCTCAAGATGATTCCAGATGATCCGCAGTCACTTGCGGCGCAGGTGATCCGACTGCTTCAGCAACCGGCGGAGGCGCGGCGTTATGCCGAGGCGGCAACGGCAGAGCTTGTCTCCTATGACTGGAACAGCATTGCCCGGCAGACGACAGAGGTATACAGGACTGTAGTATCGGAGGGGGGCGTCTGAGATGAAAGCCGTGATCATGGCAGGTGGAAGGGGAACCCGCCTGCGTCCGCTGACCTGTTATCTGCCTAAGCCGATGGTGCCGTTGCTCGATCGGCCCTGTATGGAATACGGCATTGATTTGCTCAAGCAATACGGCATCACCGACATCGCTGTGACCGTGCAGTATCTGCCGCAGGTGATTCGCACGTATTTTGGAGACGGAACGCAACTCGGGGTGAATCTTCAGTTTTTCGAAGAAATTGCGCCGTTGGGAACGGCGGGGAGCGTCAAAAACGCGGAGGATTTCCTCGATGAAACATTTGTCGTGATCAGCGGCGATGCGCTGACGGATTTCAATCTGGGCGATGTCATTGCGTTTCACAGAAGCCGGAAGGCGCTCGCGACCATAGTGCTGACAAAGGTTGACGTTCCTCTGGACTACGGTGTCGTTATGACGGAAGAGAATGGCCTGATCATGCGCTTTCTGGAGAAACCCAGCTGGAGCGAAGTGTTCAGCGACACGGTGAATACGGGCATCTACGTACTGGAACCAGAGGTGCTGCGACTTGTTGCCGAGGGAGTGGAGGTGGATTTTGGCAAACAGGTGTTTCCCGCCATGCTGGAGCAGGGGCTTGCGCTCTACGGCTGCGTGGTCGACGGGTATTGGTCCGATATCGGCACTCTGAATCAATACAGGCAGACCCAATTTGACATGTTGATGGGGCTGGTGGATGTCGCCATCAAAGGGGAACAGAAGTTGCCGCGCGTCTGGATCGGAGAGCAGGTGAGCATCGGAGCCGGCTGTCAGATTCAGGGTCCCTCCTTCATCGGCGCAGGCACCGTGATCGGAGCCAATGCGAAGATTGGACCCTACGCGGTGTTGGGCCGCTACAACCAAATGGAGTCCGGCGTAGGCATGGAGCGCGCCGTAGTCTGGAACCGCACGTACGTCGGCAAGTCGTCCATGTTGACCGGCGCCACCCTATGCAGCGGTGTGCAGATTGGCGCTGGCGTCGATATCGGTGAGGCGGCTGTGGTGGGGGAGAAAAGCCGCGTCGGCGAGTTGGCCGTGATTCGGCCGGGTGTAAAAATCTGGCCAGAAAAGGCGGTTGGGGATGGCACAATACAGCAAACGTCTCTGATCTGGGGCCATTCTGTATTTCAAGGTCTGTTTGATGAGGAGGGAATCAGCGGAATTCCCAATATCGAGCTGATTCCCGAAATGGCTGGACGCATCGCGTCTGCGTATGGCTCGTGCCTGAAAGCGGGCGCCGCAGTGTCTGTGAGTTGTGATGAGTATCCATACTGTGGTGTGCTGAAGTTCTCCGTGATTTCAAGTCTCCTTGCCATTGGTGCGCAGGTGCGCGATATCGGCGTCGCCCCCACTCCTGTTGCGCGCTATGAGTGCAGAAGGTCTAACAGCGCTGGCGGCGTTCACATTCGCAGTTCTGGCGAGGGAGATGAAAAGCGGATTGTGCTGCAGTTCTTTGACGGCGAAGGCTTACCCATCGATAAAGGCACAGAGCGCAAAATTGAGAATGCTTTCTTTCAGGAAGACTTTTCGAGACCGAGTTCACGGGCGGTTGGGTCCTTCGAGCAGGCGACAAAGACCGTCGATTTTTACATCTGGGAGGTACTGTCCCGTGTGCGAGTCGACGCGATCAGGTCGCGGCGGCTAAAAATCGTGTTTCAGTGTGACAGCGCCCAGATCACAGCCATTATGCAGCCGATTCTGGAGCAACTTGGCTGCCAGGTGGTCACTGTATTCGGCGGTGCGGCAGATATCGGAGCGATCGTGCGAACCAATGCTGCGGATGTCGGCATCACACTCGACAGCAGCGGTCAGGATTTTCTCTTTTATTCAGAAACTGGACGTGCGATCACCCACGATGAATTGCTGATTTTGCAGATGCTGATGGCTGTGAAGGAACAGGGTTCCGTCGCCATGCCTGTGACGGCTCCCTCAGTGGTTGAGGAACTGAGCGAGTTTGCCGGTATTTCAGTTGTCCGTACGAAGGCGGTTTTGCGTTCATTGCTGGAGATCTCACGTGTGCAACCTTTACAGGTGCACTATGACGGCTTTTATTCTGTGGTGTCGCTGTTGCAGTTTCTGGTCGGAGAAGGGTTGTCGCTCCAGACCATCATCGCTCAGTTTCCGCAATTTCACATGAGCACAGATATGGTTCCGTGCCCGGTTCCCGCCAAAGGGCGCGTCATGCGGCGTCTGATGGAGGATATAAAAGGGCAGAGGCTTGAACTTATCGACGGAATCAAAATTTTGACGGATGATGGATGGGCGCTGATCATGCCCGACGAAGACAAAGCGCTGTTCAAAATCGTTGCGCAGGGCAGCAGCCGCAAGCAGGCGGACGAACTGATCACGCTGTATAAGGGTAAAATCGCCTCCTATCGGCAGGCGTAACGCTCCTGGTACTGGATACTGCGCCGGTACTGTGCAGAGACATGCTTCGATGCGCGGCTTTGCCAGGCAACTGGCAAAGAAGTTCCCGCCTGCTTGTGAGCGCAACATTTTCCCACAGCAGGCGGGGAATGTGTTCGCGAATGCCAGTCACCGGCGGGTTATGCGCCGTATGGAACCAGCAATATAAAGAGGACGAAGATAATCAGAAACACAACCGCCCAGCGCGTATATCCGCCGAAGCAACCGTCCATTATAATTCCTCCCTTTTCGGAACTGTTCTACAATATGACGCCATGGCAGCACTGGGAAGGGACAAATGTCATCCCGTCTGGGTGTTCCAAGCCTGTTCTTGCGCAGAGCGAGTCCGTCTTGGCGTGACAGGGTTAATCGTGCATAATGAATCTGTCGACAATGGATTTGAAACGGGGATGCAGCAATGCGAATAGAAGGCAACGCCGTCAATGCACATGGGCAAATGCGGTCCGTAGCGATTCAACTGGCCAAAGGGCGTATTGTTTCCCTGCGTGAATATGGAGACGCCAACAGTTCACTGCCTCTCCTGATGCCTGGATTCATCGATATCCATGTTCATGGCGGCGGCGGCAATGATACGATGGAGGCGACTGCCGACGCTTTTGAGCGGATTGCTTCTACGCACGCACGCTTCGGTACAACAGCGCTCCTGCTGACGACGGTCACGGAGTCTCCTGACAGGATTGCGACTGTTCTCGACGAGGCGCGCCGTTATATGACAGTGCAGGGAAGCGGGGCGCAGGTGCTGGGCGTTCATCTGGAGGGTCCGTTTATCCATCCGGCGAAAGCGGGGGCGCAGCGGCCTGACCTCATTATTGATCCCAATGAGCAACTTGCGCACAACTGGTTCTCGTCGGGGGTCGTACGCATGATTACGCTCGCTCCGGAGCGGCCGGGGGCGCACGTCGTGAGCGCTCTTGCGGCCAAACTGGGAATCATTGCGGCGGTGGGCCATACGACCGCCCAGTGGGCGGACATGCAGGCGGCCCGTGCGGCGGGATTCAGTCATGTGACGCATTTGTGCAATGCCATGCCGGGGTTTCATCACCGTGATGTAGGCCCGATTGGGTTCACTGTGATGGACGGCGGGATGACTGCGGATCTCATCTGCGACGGCATCCATGTGGACGCCGC
>JAKADD010000143.1 GCA_021820825.1 Bacillota bacterium | reverse complement strand
CTCCTGCAACGTGTTCATGGAACTGTTCAGCCCTTTCCTTTCCTCCGACACATATTCACCCCCAATTATAACACTGATATATGCACCAGTACACATATAAGTGTGTTGTTGCACGCATAGTTTTATACAATCAAACGCATGACTGCCAAAGTTATGTTTCGATTTTTTATAAATACGGGATCTTGTTGCGGAAGTTTCAGCATCGCCGCCGCCAATTCTGCAATATCCTCTGACTGCATCATGTGGTCTTCATCGCCAATTTTCAATCGCGCAGGCTCCTCAATGAATGGGTCCCGTTCGATCTGCGCCTCAATCACGTCAAGCTGCGCCCGTGGCGCACAGATGTACGCGTTCTAGCGCAGACCAGCCTTATCGAGCTAGAGTCCACACGCGATTTGCAAAATTAATCTTATCTGATAGATAATAGCGTTACCAAGTGCATTGTGGAGGTGGTCGCGTATCTTTCGCCTTCTCTGGTCGCATATTTTTCTCTTTCTCTTGTGGTTGAAAGGGCTCCCCGGAACAGTGGTCGAGCAGTGGAAAAAATGGAGCCTCCTTGACCAACTCTTGACCGTTTCTTTCGCTACGGGCATGGCGATCTTATTCATAATCCTTAATGTTATACATCAATATGCCTTCAACACCACAGTCGGTCGAAATTGTGCAATGGCCATTCTCATCGTGGTCATGACGCTATTTTTACCTATCATCTATCGAGCGAGACCTTTGTTTCGCGACTCAATATTACTCCGAGTCGTGGTGATACCTGCCGTGGCAATAAGCCTGAGCTTCGAGATACTGATTAGCCTCAACAAGTCTCAACCCATGCCAGTTCCCCTCTTCCTTGTGTTATTGTTATACACTCTTTTCACCATTTCATGGATGGCCAATGAGGCGTCCAACATAGCAAAAATGAGTGCACCGGCGAAGATGGCGAAGAATTCGCCGGACAATGTGCAGTCTTTTCTGTATAAAATGAGACACATTTTAATCCTCATACTGTATGTTGTTTCCACTTGGTATGTAATTTTCGAGTTCTTCCTGGGTTACAGCCTGATCCTTGAATGGCAGACTAACGCTCTCATCTACAACTGTACAAAGTGTCTCCCCTCGGATTGGAACCCTCTATACTTCAGTGCTACGACGTACTTCACCGTTGGATACGGAGATATTATCCCAAACACTGATCTTGCAAAAACTGTCGCGACAGTTGAAATGATGATCGGCCATGTCATGAACGTATTTTTCGGCGCCTGGATGTTCTATTTCTTTGTACATTCTTCCAGACAGTCTTCAACATCGCCGTCTCTACCTGAAGAGGAACAGGCCCCTGCGCAGCCGGAGCACTAGTAATGAATGCTCTCCACTGACGACGAGTCGCGCAGGCTGTTCGCCCATAGAGCTCATTTCCCGCACTCTTGAACACGAAATCCTGCATCGGATGCGATGGCGCGCTCCACCACAAACCTCTTATCTGCGGCCAATTATGGTAAACTCAAATAGATTGAACAGAACGGCGCCCGCGCAGAAACCGTACTCTGCACGGCCACTGTCGGAACGATCCGCACGCGGCTTGACGTATCCGGTTTTCGCGCCGAACCCGTGATCCGCATGGGGTCAGTGCGGAGACCTGCATACGCTCTTGGGAAGATCTGCATATATCCATCCGGAAGGATTGCCTCATGGAGAGTCAGACTGAAGCTGTGAGAGTTGCGCTTGTACACGAGTGGCTGATCAATTTTCGCGGGTCGGAAAAGGTCCTGCTGGAATTGGCGCGCATGTTTCCAGACGCGGTGATCTATGCGTCAGTTCTGTGCCGTACTGAATTGCCAAAGGAATTGGCCGAGCGGGAGATCCGTACGACGTTCATACAGCGGCTGCCGTGGGCGCACCGTCTGTATCAGAAGTACCTGTTTCTGATGCCGCTCGCCTATGCCCGGCTTGACATGAGTCAGTATGATCTGGTCATCACCAGCAGCCACGCGTGCGCCAATGGCGTCCGGCCCAGACGCGGCGCCACGCACATCAGCTACTGTTACACGCCCATGAGGTATGCCTGGAGCGGATTCGAAGACTACCGCAACAGTTTGCGGTCGCCAATAGCCCGAGTCATCATGTCGGTGTTGATGCACTGGATGCGCCGTTGGGATTACGGCGCCGCGCAACGCGTCACCCGTTACATCGCATGCAGCAGCGAAGTCTCCGACCGCATCAAACGCTACTATCATCGGGAATCGAGTGTCATTTTTCCACCCGTGACCATGCATGCAAGCGATCCACAGGGATCGATCACCGACCTGTTGCCTGCGTTGGGTGGGACTCCGTATTATCTGTCGCTGGGCAGGCTTGTTCCCTATAAAAGGGTCGACCTTGCGATCGAAGCATGCAGTCGCCTTGGCCGCCGTCTGGTGATTGCGGGGTCTGGTCCTGAACTGGACCGTCTACGCGCGCTGCGAAGCCCCGTGGTCCACTTCATCACGTCCTTTTCCGACGACGATGTGAAACTACTTTATAAGAATTGCTTGGGATTTCTCTTTCCCGGCGAAGAGGATTTCGGTTTAACCCTGGTGGAGGCGCAGCATTACGGCAAACCCGTCGTCGCCTATGGGAAAGGCGGGGCTGTCGACACCGTCATCCCCATGAAGACCGGCGTTCTTTTTGACGAACAGACTCCCGAGGCCGTTGCGCAAGCCATCGAGCTCCTGGAACAGACAAGCTTTGACGAAGAGGTAATTCGACGACATGCAGCTCAGTTCTCGCCAACAGCGTTTCGTTCGGCTATACTCGAATCAATCCAAACCATAATGCGAGGAGAAAGACAACTTTGACAAAGACAGCATTGATAACTGGGATCACGGGCCAGGATGGCGCATACCTCGCCAAGCTCCTGGTTGATAAAGGATATCGCGTGGTGGGAACCTATCGCAGGACGAGCAGCATCGATACGTGGCGATTAAAGTATTTGGGCGTTGAAGATCAGGTCATACTGGAGTGCATGGACCTTGAGGATATTTCGGGCCAGATCCGCATGATGAAAAAATACCAACCGCACGAAGTGTACAATCTTGCCGCCCAGAGTTTTGTCGGAATATCTTTCGACCAGCCCGTGCTCACAGGACAAGTCACGGGACTCGGGGTCACCAATCTCCTTGAGGCCCTCCGGCTGACCAGCCCCGACACGCGGTTTTACCAGGCCAGCACCAGCGAGATGTTCGGAAAGGTGCAGGCAATCCCCCAGTCCGAATCCACGCCATTCTACCCACGCAGCCCGTATAGCGTGGCCAAGCTCTATGGGCACTGGATGATGGTCAATTACCGCGAGGCGTACGGAATGTTCGCGTGTTCCGGCATCCTTTTCAATCACGAGTCGCCGCTGCGCGGAATCGAATTCGTCACGCGCAAAATCACTGACGCTGTGGCCCAGATCAAAGCAGGAAAGCTCGACCGCCTCACCCTGGGCAACATGGACGCCAAGCGCGATTGGGGTTTCGCGAGCGAGTATGTGGAGGCCATGTGGCTCATGCTGCAACAGGACCAGCCTGACGATTACGTCATCGCAACGGGCGAAACGCACTCCGTGCAAGAGTTCGTAGAAAAGGCATTTGCATACGTCGGGATACTGGATTGGCAGAACTATGTAAAAACCAGTGAACAGTTCATACGTCCAGCGGAGGTCGAACTCCTGCTCGGCGACGCGTCCAAGGCGGAGCAGAAGCTGGGTTGGAAAGCGAGCACACATTTGGATGAACTGGTCGGAATCATGGTGCAGGCCGATCTGAAGAGGTACGGACTGTGAGTCTTGGTAAGTCGGCCAATGTCTGAGTAGAGTTGTTCAACCTGTTTCTCGTGTTCCTTGTTGATTACGGTCACATTCTTATTGGGCTCGCTCTGAAACCACTATACGTCACAAATTTTAGAAGATCGATCGCTGCTCGCAAAAGTCAAAATCGACCCTGCCGCGCTGTATGATCCTGCTGTCTGCGCCGCTGTCGCCGCTATTTTGCAATCTTGCCAGCTTGTTGGTTGCCGTTCACTTTGGTAGCATGGACACATGGTCAGACTCAGCGAAACGGGAAACGGCGGTGACCAGGGATGGCAAACGCACAGGCAGAACAGCATATCGCGTATCAGGCGCAGATCGTGACGCACAACAGTTCGTCATGCATTGCCGCCTGCGTGACCTCCCTGCTGCAGCAGGAACTGCCTCCCGCGCGGATCGTGATCCTCGATAACGCCTCGCAGGACAACACGGTCGATGTCATGCGCCAGCAGGTCGCGCAACTCGTCGCCGCGCATCCCGCGTCCATCGACCTCAGCATTCTTATCAATAAGACCAACGTCGGCTACGCAGCCGGACACAACCGCTGTCTACGCGAGGCGCCCGGTACGCGCGCGGCGCTCGGGAAGCTGGAAACGATCCCAACTCTCGTAACGGGGGCATTTGAGATGTCCGAAGCTGCAGAAACGCGCGAAACGATTGGCGCGCCCGAGGCATTGCCGACGCCCACACCGCCCCCCGCGTCTCAAATGGCGTTCGCACCCCTATCGTCGTCCACCGTTCCCTACACATACGTCCTCACGGTCAACCCGGATGTCGTGCTGGCGCCAGACTATGCGCGAAAGGTCATCACGCGCGCACAGGAAGTCGGCTCGCAAGGAATCCGCGTCGGCGGAGTCAGCGGAAAACTGTTGCGATCTGATCTGTCACCCGAGCTGTTACCAGTGCTGTTACCCGAGTCTACACCTGATCCGACGCCCAAGTCGACGCCAAAACTGGCGACTGATTTGTCATCCGCCCCCGAATCGCTGCACTATCCTGCCGACGCCGCGACCCCTGTTCCCGCCATGATCGACAGCGCGGGTCTGCGCATGGGAGCTTTCCTCCATGCCCGCGACCGAGGCGCCGGAAGCGAGGATGAAGGGCAATACGAAACGCCGCAGCCAGTTTGGGGAGTATGCGGCGCCGCCGCCCTGTACAACGCAGCCATGCTGCGCGAACTAGCGGAACACGGCCCCATCTTCGACGACACATTTTTCATTTATAAGGAAGACGTGGACCTGTGTTGGCGCGCGCGCCTTCTGGGCTGGTCATTCCACTATGAGCCGTCGGCCGTCGCCGATCACGACCGCGGATGGAAGCGACACCACACGCCGTCCACGGCGGCTGCAGCCCACTCATTTGCCAATCAGATCGCCATCGTCACCAAATATCTCGCCCCCCGCCGCCCGTTCTTCTGGGCGTGCCTGTTCGTGGAGTCAGCGCGCTTTGTCCTGTTAACCGTCCGCGATCCTGAAGCGGCAAAACTGGCGCTGCGCCACATTCGCGAAAATCGGCGCTGGAACCGGAACCAGCGCCTCGCCTGGCAGGATGCGCGCATCGCAACACATACGGGCACTGCGAGTACCACAGGCGCCACGAGTACTACGGGCGCCACGAGCACCCCAGGCAACACGGACGCCACGAGTACTACGGGCACCCCAGGCGCCACGGACGCCACAGAAACGCAGCCCGACCTGCACGACGACAGACACCCCACCTCAGGAGGCACACCGTGACACATGTGATCTCCGTCATCATCGTCACCTACAACTCTGCAGAGGTCCTGCCCGCGTGTCTCGAAGCTCTCGCGCTGTCCGACTGCGCCAGCGACATGGAACTCATCTTCATCGACAACGCATCGACAGACAGCACCTGGGCCAGGGTCCAATCATACGTTCCAGACGAAACACAGGAGACGGAGACGCCGACCGCGATCGCCCCATTTGCCCGCATCGTCGCCGAACAACTGCCTGCCAATCGCGGATACGCGTTCGCCAACAATCGCGGACTGGCGCACGCAACCGGCGATTGCCTGTTGCTCCTGAACCCCGACACGGAAGTGGGGAGAGAGACCATCAGCGCCTGCGCGAGCCGGCTGCAACAAGCAAGCAGCAAGATCAGAGAGATCGGCGAGAGCAGTGAAATCGGAGTGGTCGGGTGTCAGCTATTGCTCCCCGACGGGCGCCTGGATCGAGCATGTCGCCGATCCTTCCCCACCCTGTGGAACAGCTTTGCGCGCCTGTCCGGCCTGTCACTGCTGTTTGCGCGATCCCCGTTCTTTGCCGGTTACAATCTGACCTATCTGCCAAATGATGCGAATTATGCGGTGGACTGCGTATCCGGCGCATTCCTGATGGTCAGCCGCTCAGTCCACGAATGCGTTGGCGGACTGGACGAGGATTACTTTATGTATGGCGAGGACATCGACTGGTGTTACCGCATCCGGGCGGCTGGCTATCGGGTGTGGTACGAAGGCAGCGCGGTCACCGTGCACCATAAAGGCGGGAACGGAGGGAAACGGTCCGCTCACTCCCTGTACCATTTTTACAATACGATGCTGATCTACTACCGCAAGCACCATGCCGCACGTTACCCGACCTGGCTTACTGCGCTGCTCTCTCTGGCGTTGAAATGCCTCTATGCATGCCATCTGACGGT
>JAKADD010000142.1 GCA_021820825.1 Bacillota bacterium | reverse complement strand
TCGTTTGACGTGGTGTCAAAGACTGATCTGCAGGAGGTGGCAAACGCCGTTCATCAGGCGCAAAAGGAAATGGAAACGCGTTTTGATTTCAAGGGCAGCAAGAGCGAGATTTCTCTGCGGGATGATGAGCTTCTCATCGTCAGTGACGATGAGTTCAAGTTGTCAAACGTCGTGGACATCATTCAGACAAAATTAATCAAGCGCAACGTGTCTTTGAAGAGCCTTGATTACGGCGCAGTTGAAGCGGCCGCGCAGGGAACTGTCAGACAGACGGTGAAGATAAAACAGGGACTCGATCAGGAACTGGCCAGGGAAATTGTCAGAGTCATCAAGGACGCGAAGCTCAAGGTCCAAGTTTCGGTGCAGGGGGATCAAGTTCGCGTCACAGGAAAAAGCAGAGACGATCTGCAGACGGTTATCCAAACGTTGCGGGAACGTGATTTTCCCGCCGATCTTCAATTTGTGAATTATCGGTGAGTCATTATTCAAAAAAATGAGCCTGCTTTGACAGACGGTGATGAAAGCTATATAATTCTAACTGAGTGAATTGGGCGCATGGTTTGGTAGCGGGACTCTTCCGCTGCAATTTTTTTGCCTTGACGTGATGTGGAGGACAGGTGCAATGACGGCTCGACGAGTATCAATTATCACACTCGGATGCGAAAAAAACGCGGTTGACTCTGAAGTTATGGTCGGATTGATCGAACAGCGAGGCTATACCTTGACAGACGATCCCGACGACGCGGATGTCGTCATTGTAAACACGTGCGCATTCATTGACGCAGCGAAGCAGGAATCTGTCGATGCGATTCTCGGCGCGGCAAGCAGAAAAACCGGCGGCAAGACCCTGCTGGTGGCTGGCTGCATGGCCCAACGTTATGCGGATCAGTTGCTGGATGAGATCCCGGAGATCGATGGCATCGTGGGAACGGGCGAATTTCCACGGATCGCGGAACTCATCGCTAAGGCAGGCCAGGGGGAGCGCCCAAAGTGGATCGGGAATCCGGCTTACATCTACGATGAATTGACCCCGCGCAAAGCGCCGGACTCGCCCTCTGCCTACATCAAGATTGCGGAGGGTTGCGACCACAAGTGCACATTTTGTGTGATTCCGCAAATGCGGGGAGGATTTCGCTCACGGCCAATCGAGAGCGTGGTTCAGGAAGCGCGCAATCTGGTTGCCGCCGGCGTCAGGGAAATTAACCTGATCGCGCAGGATTCAACGCAGTATGGGCTTGATCTGTACGGTCGCAGGCGCCTGCCCGATTTATTGCGGGCGCTGAACGATGTTGCGGGGCTGCAGTGGATTCGTCTGCATTATGCGTATCCGGGTTACTTTAGCGATGAACTGATTGACGCCTTCCGAGATCTGAACAAGCTGGTCAAGTACATTGACATGCCGCTGCAACACTCTGAAGATCGCATCTTGCGGGCAATGCAGCGACCTGGTCGCCAAAAACATATTCGCAGCCTGTTGGCGAAAATGCGGGCGCGTATTCCAGAAGTCGTCATACGCACGTCCTTCATCGTCGGATTTCCGGGCGAAACAGAAGAGGAGTTCCAGAATCTAAAATCTTTTGTAAACGAGCTGGAATTTGACCATGTCGGGGTGTTCACCTATTCGCAGGAAGATACGGCCCCATCTGCGGCGTTTCCACAGCAGGTGGCGGAACAGGCGAAAGAACGGCGCGCAAGCGAACTGATGGAGGCGGCGCGCGCAGTGGCGGCCAGGCGCATGGGCCGTTTTGTGGGCGCAACCGTGCCTGTGCTGATTGAGAGCGTCGACGAGTCGGACGAGTCGGGATACATCGGCCGCACCCCCTATGACGCGCGGGAAATCGACGGCGTTGTATTCGTGACGGGGCGTGACCTGAGGCTCGGATCAATTGTGCCGGTGCGCATTTCGCATGCCTTTGAATTTGACCTTGTGGGGGAGGTCGTCTAGGTGAATCTGGCTAATCGAATCACCATAGCCAGAATGATCTTGGTACCCGTGGTCATGCTGTTTTTGCTCGTGCCTCTGCCCCTCTTTCAAGTGCACGCGGCAGGTGAAACGATTGCGGGCGGAGAAATCATGGCGGCTCTGGTCTTTGTGATTGCGGCCAGCACAGACAGTTTAGATGGATATATTGCGCGCAAACATCAGTTGATTACTGATTTTGGGAAGTTCATGGATCCTCTTGCGGACAAACTGCTTGTATCGACGGCCATGATTTCCCTTGTTGCGATGCAGCGTATTCCGGCGTGGATCGCAATCGTGGTGGTTGCGCGTGAATTTGCTGTTACCGGTCTTCGCGCAGTTGCCTCGACTCAGGGTCATGTCATTGCCGCAAGCGGTTTGGCCAAATGGAAGACCGCATTACAGATGGTCGCTCTGGTTGCGATCATGATCGGTAACTGGCCTTTTGTGTATATCGGATTTCCGTTTGCCAAGCTGGCCATTTACGCAGCCGTTTTGATGACAATTGTCAGCGGTGTCGATTACTTCATAAAGAATCGACATGTGATCGATGCGGGTCACTGGTAATCCAGACACTGAATAGCAACTCGGGGGTGGCGGGATGATCACCGCTGAAATTATCGCCGTTGGCACAGAGATCCTGCTTGGTCAGATTGACAACGCGCACGCCCGGTATTTGTCGGTGAATCTGGCGGCAATGGGAGTGGCTGTCTACTTTCACTCCGCTGTTGGCGATAATGGAGAACGTCTGACAAATACTGTTGCGTTAGCCCTGAAGCGCTCTCAAGTCATCATTATAACCGGCGGTCTTGGCCCTACGGACGATGATTTGACGCGTGAGGCGGTGGCTGAAGCTTGCGGATTGCCGCTGGTGTTTTCGCAGGAGGCGTTTGCTGCGCATGTCACGCCGTATTTTACGCGCCTGGGACGCGTTCCGGCCGACTCGAATCGCAAGCAGGCCATGCGCGTTGGAACGGCTGTATTTTTGCCCAATGCCCGTGGTACTGCGCCGGGTCAGTATGTGGAATGGAAGGGCAGACACATTTTTCTGCTGCCTGGTCCGCCGCTGGAAATGCAGCCCATGGTTCAGGAATCGGTGCGACCCGTGCTCACGTCGCTTGCGGGGAGTGAAGTGATTGTCAGCCGCATGCTTCGTCTTTATGGGATTGGCGAATCTGAAGCGCATGATCGGGTGGAAGACATTCTGCGCGAGCAGTCCAACCCCACAATCGCGCCGCTGGCGTCCGAAGGGGAGATGGCGCTGCGCATCACGGCTCGGGCCGCTACTCTGCAGGCAGCAAAGGCGCTGATCGCTCCCGTCGAGTCGGCGCTCCTGGGGAGGCTGGGACAATACGTCTACGGGTTTGACGACGATTCGCTTGCTCATGCTGTCCTGCAGGCTCTGCGCGCCAGGCGTGCGCGCGTGGCGTGTGCGGAGAGTTGTACGGGGGGATTGCTGACTGCTCTGCTGGTTGACATTCCCGGCAGTTCTGACTCTGTTCATGGGAGCATTGTCGCCTATGACAATGACGTAAAAGAGCAATTGCTCGGCGTGGCGCCTGAAACCCTTGCGGCGCATGGCGCCGTAAGCGCCGAGACCGCAGGAGAGATGGCTGTCGGAGTACGCAGTCTGCTGGGCGCGGACTATGCGATGAGCGTTACGGGAGTGGCAGGACCATCCGGGGGTACGCCTGACAAACCGATTGGGCTAGTCTATGTAGCGGTAGCCAGTGAACGCGGTGTTGTCATCAGGGAACGCATATTTTCGGGCGACCGGTCACAGATCCGGATTCGCTCCGCAAAAGCTGCGCTGCACTTGATGCTGCAAGAATTAAAATAATTATGAGGGTGATGGAATGACGACTTTTTTGGAATTTGCTTTGAGTAAGAAACTGCAGGAAGCGATCGATGAAATGGGCTATGAGGAACCATCTCCGATCCAGACCACGTGTATTCCCCTGATTCTTGACGGTAAGGATGTCATCGGACAGGCTCAGACCGGAACCGGCAAAACGGCCGCGTTTGGCATTCCGATCGTGGAGGCTGCAGGAACTGGCCGCCACGTGCAGTCGATTATCCTGTTGCCTACGCGTGAACTGGCCATTCAGGTTGCCGGTGAAATGCGCAAGATCGCAAAATTCAAGCGTGTCCGGACGCTGCCCATATACGGCGGCCAGTCCATTGGGCATCAGATTCGCGCACTGGAACAGGGCGTCAATATTGTCATTGGAACACCGGGGCGGGTTCTCGACCATCTGCGTCGCGGTACGCTTAAGCTGGATAAAGTGCAGACGGTCGTGCTGGACGAAGCCGATGAGATGCTGGATATGGGCTTTATCGAGGATATTGAGTCGATTCTGCAAACGATGCCCGCAGAGCGGCAGACGCTCCTGTTCTCTGCCACCATTCCTCCGGAAGTGCGGCGCCTTGCAAATCGGTACATGAAGGCGCCCGAGCACGTTCAGATGACACACGGCGAGATGACCGTGCCACAAATCGATCAGGTGTTTTACAAGGTTCTCGAACGCACAAAACTGGACAGCATGTGTCGGGTCATCGACAGTGAGGACGTCACGCTCGGCATCATCTTTTGCCGCACCAAACGCGGTGTTGATGAATTGACAGAAGCGCTGATAGCGCGCGGCTATCTGGCGGACGGCCTGCATGGCGATCTGAGCCAGGCGCAGCGCGACCGCGTGATGAAGAAGTTTCGCGGCGGCGAAATCGAGCTGCTGGTCGCAACTGACGTGGCGGCCCGCGGCATCGACGTCGGCAACGTGACACATGTTGTGAACTACGACATCCCACAGGACACCGAAGCGTACGTGCATCGCGTCGGACGAACGGGGCGGGCCGGCAAGCGCGGGTTGGCGATCACTCTGGTAACGCCTCGTGAATTCAAGCTGCTAAAGACGATTCAGCGTGAAACGAAGGCGTCCATTGAGGGGCGCGAAGTGCCGTCGCTTGCCGATGTGGCGGAGCGGCAGGCGGAGATTTGGCGTGATCGGCTGCAGGCTGCTGTCCAGGAGGGCGGGCTGGGGCACTATCGGGCGCTGCTCGGCAAACTGGTGGATGAGCTTGATCCGATTGATCTCGCCGCAGCGGCGCTGAAACTCGCTTCCGCCGGTGAGCTGGAATCGGAAGAAGCGGGTCAGTATGATTTTGGCGACACCGGCGCAGCGTCGGGTATGGTTCGCTTCTTTGTCAATATTGGCCGGAGCGCCCGGATGGGCCCTGGCGACCTGGTGCGGATGATTTCGGAAGAGTCGGGCATCCCCAGCACCGCAGTCGGCAAGATCGACATCTTTGAGAAATTTACCTTCGTCGAAGTCGAGGAAGAGTCAGCGCCATTCGTTTTTGAAGCCCTGCGGCAGGCGCGCGTCAACGGCTATCGGGTCAATCTGGAACCTGCAAAACCGCGTGGCATGGGAGGCTCCTCTCGTCGCTAAGGCGGACGTCAAAAAGGACCGCCTATGTGGAGAACGTATTTTGCCCGGACTTCCGTTGGTGATACGTTGGTGATATCGAATGCGCGGTGCGAGCCGTGGCGAGCGCCCGCGCGCCTGTCACGGCTCGCACCGCGTACTTGGGTTAAAACGGTCTTTTGATACGATTGTATATGTCCGAACAAATGTTTGTGTTTTAGGGCCTGAGCTAGTACAATGATAATAGTATAATTTGCTTGTAGAAGGTGGGAATGTGTGTGGCGGATCGGAAGAGCGCATTGGACCAGGCACTGAAACAGATTGAAAAACAGTTTGGCAAAGGCTCAATCATGCGGCTCGGGGAGGCGAGCGCAACGATGAACATCGAGACCATATCGTCGGGTTCTTTGGCTCTTGACATCGCGCTTGGCGTAGGCGGATTGCCGCGGGGCAGAATTATTGAGGTATACGGACCGGAGTCATCCGGAAAGACGACGGTCGCGCTGCACGCTATTGCAGAAGTGCAGCGACAGGGGGGGCAAGCCGCGTTTATCGACGCTGAACATGCGCTTGATCCACTGTATGCCCAGAATCTTGGCGTCAACATCGATGAGATGCTCATCTCCCAACCTGATACGGGCGAACAGGCGCTTGAAATCGCAGAGGCGCTTGTACGAAGCGGCGCTGTAGAAATTATCGTGATCGACTCTGTGGCCGCCCTCGTTCCGAAGGCGGAGATTGAAGGGGAAATGGGAGATTCCCATGTGGGTCTGCACGCCCGCCTGATGTCCCAGGCTCTTCGTAAACTCAGCGGTGCGATCAACAAATCAAAGACCATTACGATCTTCATCAATCAGATCCGCGAAAAAGTGGGAGTCATGTACGGCAATCCGGAGACTACGACTGGGGGGCGCGCGCTCAAGTTCTACTCTACCATTAGGCTTGAGGTTCGCAGGGGGGAAGCCCTGAAACAGGGAAACGATGTGGTTGGCAATCGGACAAAAATCAAGGTTGTCAAAAATAAGGTGGCGCCTCCTTTCAAACAGGTTGAAGTGGATATCATGTTTGGCGAGGGAATTTCCCGTGTGGGGAGCATTGTGGACATTGGCACGGAACTGGAC
>JAKADD010000141.1 GCA_021820825.1 Bacillota bacterium | reverse complement strand
ATTGTTGCGCCATGCGTACGCTTATGCTGAACTGCATCATCGGGGTCAAAAACGCAGTTCCGGCGACGACTACATCATGCATCCCCTGGCAGTGGCCCAGATACTCGCGGAACTGAAGCTCGACGGGGGAACACTCGCAGCCGCACTCCTGCACGACGTGGTGGAAGACACCAAGGTAACAGATGAAGAGATCGCCCGCCAATTCGGCGAGGAGATCGCGAGTCTCGTCGATGGTGTGACGAAGCTGAAACGGCTCCGTTTTGAATCGCGCGAAGAACAGCAGGCCGAAAATTTGCGCAAAATGTTTCTTGCCATGGCGAAGGATGTGCGCGTTGCGCTGATTCGTCTGGCAGACAGGTTGCATAATATGCGTACGCTGAAATATCGTCCACCGGACAAGCAGCGCAAGACTGCCGAAGAGACGCTGGAGATTTTTGCTCCGCTTGCACATCGGTTAGGAATGTCCGCGATAAAATGGGAACTGGAAGATATCTCACTGCGTTTTATTGATTCGGGACAGTACTATCGCATTGTCAATCTCATGGCAAAAAAACGGGGCGAACGGGAGCGGTATGTGCAGCAGGTCATTGAGCAATTGCGCGTGAAGCTGGCGGAATTGGCTGTGCATGCCGATCTCTCAGGCCGGGCCAAGCATATCTATAGCATTTACCGAAAGATGACCGAACTGCACAAAGAATTCGGCGAAATCTATGATCTGTTTGCCGTCCGGGTGATCGTTGACTCGGTGAAAGATTGCTACGCCGTGCTTGGCATCGTTCATACGATGTGGAAGCCTGTTCCCGGACGATTCAAGGACTATATCGCCATGCCAAAGGCGAATCTGTACCAAAGCCTGCATACAACCGTGATCGGGATCAGCGGCGAACCACTCGAAATTCAGATACGGACATGGGAGATGCACAGAACAGCGGAATACGGAATTGCGGCGCACTGGATCTACAAAGAGGCCGGATATCAGGCCAAGGAAGCGGCAGACCGGAGAGAGACTTCGCAGGCGGCGCAGGGCGGTGTTGCGCTGTCCGGAGCAAACACCAGCGTCCAGGCTGCGCAAACCTCATTTGAAAAGAAACTCGGCTGGTTTCGTGAAGTGCTGGAGTGGCAACAGGACTTTCGCGATGCGCAGGAGTTCATGGACACTCTGAAAATGGATCTGTTCACTGACGAAGTATTTGTGTTTACTCCGAAAGGGGCGGTCATAGAACTTCCGGCCGGTTCCTGCCCCATCGATTTTGCCTACAGGATTCACACCGACGTGGGAAACCGCTGTGTCGGCGCGAAACTGAACGGCCGCATTGTCACACTGGACACACGGCTGCGCACGGGCGATATCGTGGAGATCCTGACTTCCAAGATGTCCTATGGTCCGAGTCAGGATTGGCTGAAAATTGCACAGACATCGCAGGCGCGTTCCAAAATTCGCATGTGGTTCAAACGCGAGCGCCGCGATGAAAACGTGGAAAAGGGAAGCGAATTGCTCGAACGGGAGATTGCCAAGCACAAACTTGATCCGCATGCGGTACTGGCGAACTATCTGCCCGATGTACTGGGAAAATTCAATTTTGCCAAACCGGATGATCTCTTTGCAGCGGTCGGTTACGGCGCTCTGTCGCCCGTGCAGGTCATGACCCGACTGGTGGAACGCATGAAGAAAGACGATCCGGTGGTTGACTCGCTTGGCGCCATGCCCTTGACGCCGCTGCCTGATCGGGAACGCCAGCAAAAGCGCAAAACGGGCGCGACGAAAGGACATGCCGGGATTCACGTCAAGGGCGTCGACAATCTGCTGATCAGGATCTCCCGTTGCTGCAGTCCGGTTCCAGGGGATGATATCGTCGGTTTTGTCACCCGTGGTCGGGGCGTTTCCGTTCATCGGAGAGACTGCCCCAATGTCATGTCCATGATCGACGAGGGCAGCCGCATGCTCGAAGTGGAGTGGGAACACAGCGTTGGTCAATCGTATAACGTGGACATTGAAGTGACCGCGCTGGATCGGCGCGGTCTGATCAATGAGGTGATGAATGCGGTTGTGGAAACGAAAACGGACATCACTGCGGTGACGGGTCGTGCAGATCGCCGCAAGATGGCCACGATCAATCTCAGTATTACGATCCGCAGTGTCGATCACCTGCGAACGGTTGTGGACAGAATCAAGCGCGTCAAGGATATTTATGCTGTGCGCAGGGTTATCCAGTAGTCATATGAGGTGAACGGGCGATGAGAGTCGTTGTGCAGCGCGTACGATCGGCCAGAGTGAGCGTCGCGAACGATATTGTCGGGGAAATTGGCCGCGGATTGCTGGTTTTTGCAGGCTTTACACATGATGACGCAGAGCCTGATCTGACCTTTATGGCAGACAAGATTGTGAATCTGCGCATTTTTGAGGATCCGGAAGGCAAGATGAACGACTCCCTGCTCGATATTGGGGGTGCAATTCTCTCTGTATCGCAGTTCACCCTTTATGGGGATTCCCGGCGCGGCCGGCGTCCGAACTACATGGCGGCTGCACGGCCGGAGATTGCGCAGCCGCTGTATGAACGCTTTAACGTACTGCTGCGGGAAACCGGCATGATTGTGAGAACCGGACGATTCGGAGCGATGATGGACGTCGCATTGATTAACGACGGACCCGTCACGCTGTGGTTGGACACTGACGATTTATGAAAGTGGAGGCAAAAGCCATGCTGATTGAGCGCTTTACACTCAATGAAATAGGCACCAACACCTATGTTGTCGGCGAACCGGGCGGCCAGGTGATGATCATTGATCCCAGCGCCCCTGACATGACCCCGGTAAGCAGTTTCATTCGCGATCAGGGGCTGACGGTGACAAGGATCGTCAATACGCACTGTCATTTCGACCATGTACTCGGCAATGAGACGGTGCGCGACATGTATCGTACGCCCCTGCTCATCCATCGCCTCGAGTTGCCGCTTCTGCTCGCAGCGCCCGATCAGGTGGAGCAATTTTTTGGCTATCGGGTGCAGCAGACGCGTGAGCCTGACGGATATCTGGCAGAGGGGGATGTCATCACTGTCGGCGTATTTCATTTTCGCGTGATCGAGACGCCGGGGCATAGCCCGGGCGGCGTGTGTCTGTACGAGCCAGATCAGGGCGTGCTCATTTCCGGCGATACCCTGTTTGCAGGAACCGTGGGGCGCACCGATCTTCCCGGAAGCAATAGCGGGCAACTCATGCAGTCACTGGAAAAAAAACTGTGGCCGCTGCCGGACGAAACGCGCATCTTTCCCGGACACGCGGACGATTCGACCATTGCGCAAGAGCGCATGCACAACCCCTTTTTCCATTTCTGATCATGCGCGGGTACACGCCAACCCGGAACAACAAGGTGCTGTCCATGCAAATTGGGCGCGCTTTGTGGGCACATGTTGGCGGGCGTCAGCGTACCGTACTCCTGAAAGGTTGTTATGGGGAGGATCAGCGCGTGCAAAAGAGCCGAATTGGCCATCTGCGGGTGGAATTGGTCATGACAGACGAGATGAGGCAGAAATTGCTGGAACTGGCCTCAGGCAGTGCAGCGACTGTGCTTGTGCCAGAGGCGATGCTGCAAAATGTGCGGGTGTACCATTTACAGTCTGCTGCATCGCGGATCAGAGAACTGCACTATCGGCAGGTGCATGTGCACCGTCTGGAGTTGGCGGCGGCCAGCGCCGTCCAGATGATTCCTTAGGTGCTGCATGCCCTGCTGCGCCCGGCCGGACCATGCATTGTACACCGCCGCTCAGACAGGCGCGGCCTGATGGTCGCAAAACTCGCTGCGGAACAACGCATGAACCGGCTGGGCGAGTCATTTTCAATACCGCTGGCGGCGCCGCAAAGCGGTGTGAGGGTTTTGCAAATCCTGGGGAACTGTCATAACGGTCATAACTGTCATGATTCTTCGATGAAGCGTTTTCTGCCGGCAAAGCCCTCGCTGACGCCATGCCAGTAGCGGATCTCAGGTTCCCCGACGCGCCAGCACAGATAGGCTTCCTGCCCATCAATAAGCGTCAGAAAATCGACAAGTCCTGAGTCGATGTCCTTCACTTCAATCGACTGACTCAGCAGATGATCAATCTGTTGGCGGGCCGTGAGCAAAGAGAACTCAATCTGCGCCTCTTCTACGAAAAATTGATCGGAATGCTCCGTTTCACCGAGATCGCGACGCAATCGTTCCATCTTCAGACGCTTGATGGCAATCTCTTCGCGGGAGTTTTTCAATTCAGCGATCTGTGTTCGGATCTGCGGCAGGAGGCGATTGGCGTCTGCAATGGTATAGTACTGCTTGGACATGGATGTTCACCTTCTTGTGGCGGTTCTTTGCACTTGCATGCACTCATAGTATACGAAAACACCGATCTCTACGCCAGTGCGGCCAGCGCGCAGGCGTTTCCCAATCGCGCATTGCCTGAACATGGTGTAGGATGATATTATACTCGTCGCACCGCTGCAGGTACCCTGATGAGCGGATCTGAACAGCGTAACAGCAGGTCTGGAGGTGTCGCTGTGACATGGCTGAACAGGGTAGCCGTCTGGATCTTTGGGTTACTGCCTGGGTGGTTGTCGAAGTGGATCGTATTTTGGCTGAAACGGAAATACGTGGTCGGCGTCGTTGCTGTTTTGCCAAATGAGCGCGGCGAATTTCTGTTTTTGCATCACACGTACAGGCGCAAACGTCCGTGGCGATTGCCTGGCGGACTCAAGGAGCGCGATGAACGTCCCTTTGACACCGTCGTTCGCGAGATGCGGGAAGAGGTCAATATGACAGTCAGGCCGCTTCAGGTCATCGCGGTTTCGCCGTCCGAGATCACACTTGACGTGGCCGTTTTATGTCAGTTGGTGAAGGCTGGTTCTTTCCTGCCCAATGCGGAAATCGACGGCTTGCAGTGGGTTGACCCGGCGCATGCCCCATTTGATATTCCGGAGGAACAATTCGAATTTTTAGAAATTGCAATCAAACTTATACACTGGAGAGAAGGCTGTCAGGATGGCGCCGACAGTTGAGTGGCGATGACGCGTCGAATGATGTCAGGATCGAAGGCGGTTGGCACTTCCAGTTGCAAGGTGTATGTGTCCGCGCCAAAATCGGTGATGACGCCGTTCACTGTGCCGGAATACTGCTCAGAAACAGCCCTGCGCAAATCAGCGGCCACAACGCGGTACGGAAGAGAAACGTTCCAGAACTGAGTCTCTTTGGGGGCGTGGATGGTGATGACAGCCGTGATGATGGCCGAATTGGGAACGATCCTGCGTCGGTCTCCATCCGCAATTGTGGTGTAGTACCAGTTGATGTCGACCACTTGACCAGTATAGTCGATGGAACTGAAGTAGGAGGAACGGATGCTGATCGTCTGGCCCAGAGAAAAGGGCTTGACGGTGAGCAGGATCAGACCGCCAAACAGATTGGAGAGCGTGGACTGGGCGGCGATGCCGAGGATCACACCGGTAAGCGCGCCGCCAACAAGGATGCTGCTGATCTGCACATGCAGGAGGTGGAGCGTGACGATCGCCACGAACAGGTAGCCCACAGCGGCCAGTGTCCTGCGCAGGGTGGTCCAGGCGCGTGAATCGGCAGTCTTTTGTCCGCTCGCAAACCGCGAAAACAGGTGCGCGGCGCGACTGACCAGCCAGAATCCCACGACCAGCCAGCAGGCGGCTAAAATCCAGTTGGTCCACGGTCGAACAGGCGAAGCGGCGGCTGTCATAACTGCCGAGCTTTGCGCACTGTTAAAAATCACGGCCAGGATGACAAGCAGCAGGGCATATACGGTCAGCTTGCGCCAAGGTGCTTTTTGCGTATCTTCAGGCATCAGATGCACACTCCTCACTGTGTAGGATCAGGCAGTCAGTCTGTGATCATTGTAAACAAGTTCTGTTTTGAATAGCAAACGATCGGGGGGATGGACGTGGATGACGGCAGCACAGTCCAGATGCCGCAGGTGCTTATTTATCACGAGAAAAGGGCGATGGAGTACGCGCGGGAGTTGTTGCAGATGGGCTATACCAATGTCGCGGTGGCCTCTACGCGCGCGGAGGCGGAGAAACTGATCTCCGGAGCCGAGGTGCTGTTCGGATGGCGTTTCTCTCCCGCTCTGTTCAATCTGGAACAGCATGTCAAGTGGATCCAGATGATGGGCGCCGGCGTGGAGGATATCGTCGCCAGCCCCCTGATTCCGGCGCACATTCCGATCACCCGGATCACAGGGCAATTTGGGCAGCCGATTGCCGAATACATACTGGCTTTTGTCCTGCATGTCGTCAAGCAGGTGGACCGCTTTCGCTATCAGCAGGCAGAGAATTCCTGGAGCCCATTTGCGACGGAAACGTTGGCCGCTCAGACTCTCGCCGTGGCAGGAATCGGCTCCATCGGGGAAACGATCGTTAACTTTGGCAGGGCGTTTCAGATGCGTGTGATCGGACTGAGTGAGAGCGGCAGACAGGCACACCTCGTCGATCGTCACTATACGGCAGAGCAGTGGGAAGAATTCGCCGCCCAGGCTGACGTGCTTGTGCTGTCG
>JAKADD010000140.1 GCA_021820825.1 Bacillota bacterium | reverse complement strand
CAAACAGATACGCCGATGCGTCCATGTCACTGACAAAGCGCACAACCTCACCGATGCGCGCGTCACCGCCAATAAACGCCATCCTGATCCCCGTGAGCATGCCCGGGTACCCCTCTCCCCCCATTATTACGCCAAGACGCGAAAATTACAAGGCGTCCATGCCGCGACAAAGCCTACTGAGTTCCTGTCTGCAGCATCATATGCAGCAGCCTCGCCCATGGTGAGGTCGCGACACCGCCGTCTGTTCATATCCCCGTGGAACCGAAACCGCCCTGGCGGGAGCAAAGCGTTGGACCGTCGTCGTCCGCTTTTCCCGCACTCATGATGATGCCTTGCGCGATCCGTTCTCCACGCAGCACAGTCGCCGTATGCAACCCAAAGTTCCAGAGTGGAATCATGATATGACCACCGTTTCCGGGATTGCCAAAGTAGTCGGCGTCAATTACGCCGACACTGTTCGCAAGCATCAGCCTGCGTTTGACAGCCAGGCTGCTGCGCGCATAAATGGCCAGAAATTCGCCGTCAGGCAGCATGATGCGCAGACCCGTTCCGACAAGCGCGATGCTGTCAGGAGCTATCTCCATATCCTCGCATGCGCATAAATCATAGCCTGCCGCTCCCGCCGTCTGCCTGGCCGGCAGATCCAGACCGGCATGGTCAATCCCCGGCAGCCATTCGAATCGCCTCATCGGAGCACACCGCTCGCCAGATGCAGGGAATGGGTCTGCGGCCCCATTGCGACAAATGAGAATGGGCCAGAGAGCACCGCTTCTGCAGTCGTCTCCAGAGCCTTCACTGTCACGCCGTCAATGCCGTCAGTCGTTTCATCCAATTCAATCTGGCGCCCCAGCAACAATTCATTTTTGCCGATGCGGGTCATCCTGCTGGAGGTGCTTTCGAGACTCAGCAACAGCGACCCCTTCACCTGATTTTTCGCCTTTTCCAATTCTGCTTCTGTCACGCCAGATTCGAGGCACTCGCGCACGATACCGCCCACCAACTCCAGTACGCCCTCCGCTTTCGTGGGTGAGGATCCAAAATAAATGGTGAACAGTCCTGTATCTCGAAACGACGTATGGTAGGAGAACACATTATAGGCCATGCCGCGTTCCTCGCGAATTTCCTGAAACAGTCGCGAACTCGAACTGGAGCCCAGTATGTTATTTAGCAGCACAAGCGGATAGCTGTGCTCATCGGCAAAGGAAAAACCCTTCACAGCCAGGCAAACATGCACCTGTTCAACCGGTTTCACCTGATAGACGTCAGCTCCGGTAAATACAGGGATTTCATCAACATACTCCCTTCCGCTGCGCATAAATGAACCAAACAGCGGTTCGATCATACGCATAACCGCCTGTACGTCCACACGGCCAGACAGGGCGATGACCATATTGTCCTGTGTATAGCGCGCATCGATGTAACTCCGCAGATCCGCTTCGGTAAAGCTTTGCAAATGCGCCTCCGTGCCAAGGATGTTGGCGCCAAGCGGATGTCCGGAATACGTCTCCTCAAGAATGGCGTCATGCACCGATTCCTCAGGATTGTCCTCGTACATTTTGATTTCTTCGATCACAACGTCTTTTTCCCGCTCCATGTCCTCCTGCGCAAAAACAGAAGCAAACAGCATGTCGGAAATCGTCTCCAGCGCGAGCTGCACATGCTCATCCAGCACCTTGGCGTAAAAACACGTGTACTCTTTGGCGGTGAACGCGTTAACCTGGCCTCCGATATTATCGAACACCTCCGCCAGTTCCCGCGCCGATCGCGTTGCCGTACCCTTAAAAAACATATGTTCGAGAAAATGTGAGATGCCGCACAGGTGCGAAGGCTCGTCCCTTGACCCGGTTCCAATCCATACCCCCAGGCTCACGGAGCGAACAGATGAAATTTCCTCGATGACAACGCGCAGCCCATTGCCAAGTGTATGTCGGTAGATCAAAAGGTGCCTCCTCTGTGAACTGCCGCTTCAATCGTCCACTCAGACTGAACCCACTATATCAGAATACGGTGCACTCGCTCAACTGTGCAAGGCATCCTGAATGGTCGCAGGTACAGGCCGCACCGGACTGAGCAGTTGCGACACCGTGACCAGACTGTAGCCGTCTCTGTGCAGCGTGTCGATCAGTTGCGGCAACGCAGCCACAGTGGGCGCGGTCGGGTGCATCAGCACAAGCGCTCCCGGCGTTCTTTTCCCGGCCACTCGGGAGACGATGACTGCCGGGCTCGGTTTGCGCCAGTCAATCGTATCAATCGTCCACAGGATCGTTTTCATTTTCAGGCCCGCTGCGACACGAACCACCAGATCGTTATAATCGCCGGAGGGAGGGGCAAATAAATCCGCCTTCACTCCTGTCGCCCGCAGAATCGCCTGATTGGTGCGCTCAATTTGACTGATCATCTGGATGCGGGAGAGCCTGCTCATCTGGGGATGCGTGTACGCGTGGTTCCCCAATTCCATGCCTGCCGCTGCGATCATTTTGGCTGTTGCGCCGCTCTTCGCCGTCCAACTGCCGTCCAGAAAAAACGTCGCCCGTACATGCAACCGTTCGAAGATCTTCAGAATTTCCGGCACATACTCCGTGCCCCACGCCACATTGATCATCAGCGCCATCTGACGTTTTTGCGGATTGCCCCGATAGATCGGCTGCGCAACAAAATCCTTCCCGGAAATGGCTGGAGGAATCTGTGTAAAAACCAGCCGCGCCTGAGTTCCCGCTTCGGCAATCTGTTTTTCCGTGTCCGGGATATTGAGACGAACGCCGTTCAACCCAGGAATCAGTTTCCAGACAGAATCAACGCGGGCGTCGCTTGGAGGGGCGTCGTACCGTTTTGCTATTTCCTGCAACTGGGCGCGCACAGCATATTGGGCCGGTGACTTTACGGCGCTGATTCCTTGTCTTGCGGGCGCTTCGGTTCCGGGCGCAACATGGGAGAGACTGGCCCAAACCGTGGCGAGAACACGCGCCGAAGGCTGCAATTGCGACAGGAGCAGCGCGCCTCCCACACACAGAGTGATGATCGCCGCTTCCTTGGAAATCGACAGCACAACCCACCGGGATCGTTTGCGCGACATACGTTCACCCCTTCCGTCTGGGGCTTGCCGACGCAAAAAAAATCGCGTCAGCATGCGCCCCTGTGGACAAGAGTATGCAGGCAGGCAGCAGTAAAGACTCCCCTCAGCCATTTATTGCGCGCGCAAACACACACTACTTTACTGTCCAAGTAAAAAGCGAAAAAGGACGGCTTCCTGCACCGTCCTTCTTCGCTTTTCGACCCGCATGATCAGGTCCGGTCGGCCGGCGTCCGGCGTTCTGCAAATCCACCCTGCCGCGAGCCCTGACCAGAGCGGTCCCCACGATCGGGTCGATCCCCTGTGCGCCCGCCCCGGAACGGCGGCTTGCTGCGATCTCCCTCCGGACGCGGAGGCAACTCGACAATTGTCACCCCTTCATCCCGAAGCACTTCGCGATGAGACAGGTTGAGGCGGCCCTGCGCATCCACTTCCGTCACCTTCACGCGCAGGGAATCGCCGACTTTAACGACATCCTCCGTACGTTTGACCCGGTCAGCGCCCAACTGCGATACATGCACGAGTCCTTCTTTTCCCGGCAGCACCTCGACAAAAGCGCCGTAGCTCTCCACTCGCATCACTTTTCCCACGTACGTCTGCCCAACTTCCACATCACGCACAATGCCCTCAATGATGCTCTTCGCCGTCTCTCCCGCCGTAACGTCCGTTGCGGAGATGAAGACGCGGCCATCCTGTTCAATGTCGATCTTAACGCCCGTGTCCTCGATAATCTTGTTGATCACCCGGCCGCCAGGTCCTATCACCTCGCGAATCTTGTCGGGGCTTATGCGCAAGGTGATGATGCGGGGCGCGAACCGCGACAGTTCCGCGCGCGGACGATCGATCACCGCGAGCATTTTGTCCAGGATGAACATGCGGCCCGCATGCGCCTTCTCAAGCGCCGTCTCCAGGACTGAGCGATCGATGCCGCCAATTTTAATGTCCATCTGGAGCGCCGTCACCCCATTCGCTGTGCCGGCCACCTTAAAGTCCATATCGCCAAGGTGGTCCTCCATACCCTGAATGTCGGTCAGCACGGCGACGTGTTCGCCTTCCTTGACAAGACCCATGGCGACACCCGCCACAGGAGCCTTGATCGGAACACCGGCATCCATCAGCGCCAGTACAGACGCGCAGATTGACGCCTGCGAAGAACTGCCGTTTGATTCGAGCACTTCCGCGACAAGCCGGATCGTATACGGAAAACTTTCCTCACTTGGAATGATCGGTTCGATCGCCCGTTCGCCCAACGCGCCGTGACCGATATCTCGGCGGCTGGGTGGACGAAGCGGGCGCGCCTCTCCTGTTGAAAAGGGCGGGAAGTTATAGTGGTGCATGAAACGTTTGCTTTCTTCCGGACTGATGCCGTCCAGGATCTGAACATCGCCCAGCGCACCCAGTGTACAGACAGAAAGCGCCTGGGTCTGACCGCGGGTAAACAGCCCCGAACCGTGCGTGCGCGGCAATACGCCCGCTTCCACGCTGATTGGGCGAATCTCGTCCAGACTCCGGCCATCGGGCCGCGTTCCGTGCAGGACAATCGCTTTGCGCACTTCTTCTTTGACGATATCATGCAGCACTTCAGCAATGTCCGCCGAACTCTCGGGAAACTGTTCCGCCAATACGCTCTGCGTTTCCGCGATCACCGCTTCCATCGCCGTTTCGCGCGCATGCTTCTCTTCCGTCTGCACAGCGGTCCGCAGCTTGTCCGTCGCATGGCGGCGCACATGCGACGCAATCGCTTCGTCAGGCGCATGCAGCGTGACTTTCATCTTCGGCTTGCCTGCCTCTCCGATCAGAAGATCGAGGTTCGCAATGACTTTTTTAATTTCTTCGTGGCCAAACATGATCGCCTCAAGCATGACTGACTCAGGCACTTCTCTGGCGCCCGCTTCCACCATCATGATGGCGCTCCGCGTGCCGGCCACGATCAGGTGCATGTCGCTTTGCCCCGCCTGGGCCGCCGTCGGATTTACGACAAACTGTCCATCCACCCGTCCCACGATCACCCCGGCAATGGGTCCGTCAAACGGCACATCAGACACGCCGAGCGCTGCAGAAACGCCGATCATTCCCGCAATTTCCGGAGCGCAGTCCTGGTCTACAGACAGGACGAGCACGACAACCTGGACATCGTTGCGAAATCCTTCCGCAAATAGCGGCCGAATCGGTCTGTCGATCAGTCGGCTGGCGAGCACGGCCTTCTCGCTCGGCCTTCCTTCACGTTTAATGAAGCCGCCCGGAATCTTGCCAACGGCGTAGAGTCGCTCCTCGTAGTTCACGGTGAGCGGGAAAAAATCCAGTGGTTTTGGCTCAGACGATGCTGTTACTGTGGCCAGCACGACGGTTTCCCCGTATTGGACAAGCACCGCTCCACTCGCCTGCTTGGCCAGACGCCCCGTTTCCAAGCGCAGGCGGCGACCGCCCAGCATCATTTCCTGTTCGTGAATCAAACGTCAGAAACCTCCTCTCAAAAACAGGGAATCTTGTATCGCATCCCCCGCAAAACGTTGATCAATTTATGTAATGAATGGTAGCGTAGTAAAGTAGTAAAGAAGAAGCGGGTTGCCCCGCTCCTTCTAGTGGCGAACTAGTGGCGCAGTCCTAGTCGAGTGATCAAGGCCCGATAGCGATTGATATCGTGTTCGCGCAGGTAACGCAGCAGATGCGCGCGTTTATACACCATTTTGAACAGCCCTCGCCTGGAATGATGATCCTTCTTGTGGGTCCGAAAATGCTGGTTGAGGTAGTTGATCCGTTCCGTCAGAAGCGCAACCTGCACCTCTGGCGATCCGGTGTCTCCCTCGTGCACTGCGAACGATTCGATGAGTTCCTGCTTGCGTTCCGGCGTCAGCGCCATGTGAATCCCTCCATAAATGTCCCTCGCCATCGCTGGCAGCGCAGTGACCGGCGGAGCACCGTGGCACCGGGCTGTAGCTACACTTGCATAAAGAGTGCAAGCTCGGGTAAATTCGTACAGCATCGTGCGCAACCTAATCTTCAGTATGGCACAATCGTAATTAGTATACACACCGCACGCGCAGGAGTAAAGAATTTACGGTTATTTTTCGTGTCCGCTTGCAAACGGCGCAAACCACTGCGCCGCCGCTTCCTGGTCTTTTGCGAGTTGCGCTCTCAGTTCGCCAAGATCGGGGAACTTGCGTTCCGCACGAATATAGCCCAGCAGATCGACCGCTATTTCGCTGCCATAGAGTTCTCCCGAGTAACCCAGCAGGTGCACCTCGACAGTCAGGTCGCCCTGCGCGTATACGGTTGGTCTGCGCCCCACGTTCATCATCCCGCGTACGCTCTCGCCCTGCACAACGCACTGTACGGCATACACCCCAATACGGGGCAGGACAAACGGATCAGCGATCAGCAGATTGGCGGTGGGAAAGCCGATCGTTCTTCCGCGGCGGTCCCCCTCCACCACGATCCCGCGCAGTCGATAGGGCCGCCCCAACATCGCAGTCGCGGACGCCACCTCGCCCGCAGCGAGATGACTGCGGATCGCAGAACTGCTGACTGGCGCGCCT
>JAKADD010000139.1 GCA_021820825.1 Bacillota bacterium | reverse complement strand
AGATCGTCCGTTTCATTCACCGCGAACCCAAACATGAGGCCCTGATCGCCAGCCCCGATGGCGTCAATCTGCTCGTCGACATTCTCTCCGCGCCGCGCCTCCAGCGCTTTGTTAACTCCCTGGGCGATATCGGGCGACTGTTCGTCAATCGAGGTGATCACGGCGCATGTGTCCGCATCAAAACCGAACTTGGCGCGCGTATAGCCCAAGGTGCGGATGGTTTCCCTTACGACGCGCGGAATGTCAACATACCCCTCTGTCGTAACCTCACCCGCCACAAGCACCAGTCCCGTGGTGACAGATGTCTCGCAAGCGACACGGGAGTAGGGGTCCTGAAGTAAAAATGCATCAAGGAGCGCATCGGAAATCTGATCGCAAATTTTATCAGGATGTCCTTCAGTCACAGATTCAGACGTAAACAACCGTCGGCCAGCCATATCGTCCACCCCCATACCATTGCACTCCGCCTTTTCAGAAACCCGAGCAGAGACCACTGTTACTGTATTACAGACAGCGGATGGTGTCAATGAACGAAGGAACCAATTGCACAGGAGACGGCTTAAAATGGGCAGCCGCCTCCTGTGCCGGATCCGGGTGTATTCACTATTGCTGCGGGCCCTGACGAAGGGCCATTTCTCCAAACGCGACCAGTTTCCGGGTCATGTGACCGCCTACAGTACCCGCATCCTTGGTCATGATGTGACCCCAGTAGTCTTCGCTCCCCTTGTATACAGGAAGACCAAGTTCAGCCGCTATCTCATACTTCATGTCATCGAGCGCCTTGTGCGCCCCTTTCACGACTTGCGTATACCCGCTTGCCATCCTGAAACTCCCCCCCGTTTTGCAGCCTTTGGACTACATCCAATAGCTTGCGCAACCACGGGGAGATTAGGCAGTTATATACTGGCACAGTGTGCATGGGCAGTCAGCGGGAGCGATCCCGTCCATCATCGGCGTCACGGATGGCGGCGTTGTTCCGCCAGTGTGCGAACGCAGGAACTAAAGCGGACTTGCCCAGCACAAATTCGGCAATTGTCTGCACCCCGGTTTGGTCAGGAAGCCAATAGCTGGCGCCAGGACCAGTGCTGAAATTGCCTGGAACAGAATGAGCACGATACAGGACGAGCGGATGGACCAGTGAGTAGGCAAGCAGGGTCTCGCGCTCAGACACCTGCGCATCCAGCGTGCGCATCACCTTTATGAACACCGCGAGCGGCATGTGCGCCGCGATGGTGACGGCCCTGCGCATAAATCGCTCCTGGCGATGTACACGTCCAATGTCCCCGAGCGGTTCATGACGGAAACGAACGACCGCGAGCGCCTGTCGCGGCGTCAGTCGTCGCCAGCCTGCCGGCAATGCCACATCTCCTTCAGGATCCCAGATGGGCCTGTCCACGGCAAACGGAACAGACCCCGCCAAAGCGACGGCCTGACGAAAACGGAAGAAGTCCAGCAACAAAACCGCATTGACGGGGATTCCTGTCAACTTCGAAACGGCTCTGCGCAGCCCCTGCCTGCCCTCGTTCATATAAATCCCATTGATTTTTATAAAGCCAATCCCCGGTTCCAGCACTCTCGTGTCACGCGGTATGTGCAGCGCGTCAACCACACCGGATCCAGTCTGCGATGTCAATAAAACAAGCGTATCCGTATGGGCGTCCGTACGCCGATCCCGATCGGAACTCTGGGGATCGCTGTCCAACCCGGCAATGAGTACACCATAACGGGTGTTTCCACGCGTGTCGCGCGTGTCGCGCCTGCTGCTCACACTGTTCACCTGAGCACTGCTTTCATGAAAAAAACCCAGCAGAAACACGGCGGCTGCAAACAGCGAAACAGCAAATCGCCGCCTGAATAGCGCACGCATCCGAGCAACTCCTTTTCACGCTCCTGTCAGAATGATGGCGACTCTCCTGGCAGGGATGACCGTCTGTTTCGCAGAGAACACGATTCAGTTCGCCGAACGCGCCCTGCGGCGTGCGTCCTTCCATGCCGCCCAGGCAAATTGCGGCAACAGCAGCTGACGCCGCCACCGTTTGGGTTCTCTGATCAGTCTGTAGAGCCATTCCAGACGCGCATTGCGAAAAACTGCGGGCGCCCGCCTGACCGTGCCCCCGATTATATCGATGGCGCCTCCGACGCCGATGGCGAGCGGTACGCCGAGATCGTCCAGATGCGTAGAGATAAACACTTCCTGGCGCGGTTGTCCCAACCCGACCAGCAGAAGGTGCGGGCGCGCTGCGCGAATCTCCGCAATAACTTCAGCCGTTTGCTCATCCGTAAAGTACCCATGTTTCCCGTCAATATGCAGTTGCGGGTATCTATTTTTCAATTTCTGCAAAGCGTGGTTGAGCGACGTCTGGGACGCCCCCAGCAGAAACACGCGCAGATCCCGTTCGGCCGCGTGGGCGATGAGTCGCTCCGCCAACTCTACCCCGGTAATTCTTTGGGCAACCGCCTGCCCGTACCACTTCGATGCGATCACGATGCCTATGCCGTCAGGCGTGATAAAATCTGCGCGCGCCAAAACAGCGAGCAGGCTCGGCAACCGTTGCGTGATCATGACAAACTCCGGTCCAGCCGTGATGATCATATGCGGCCGCTCGTCAGCCAGAAACGAAACACACTGATTATAAACCCACTTTTCATCATTCATTATAAAAGGAATACCCAATACAGAAACTGTAGTATGCACACACAACACCCTTACTCACAGAGATTCCATCAGCCTCCGATTCGGCGAAAATCCGCGCGCAAACGGACGACGTCTCTTGCATCGACGTAAAAATACCACAGTCCGTCGCGCGGGTCTACACGATTTATCCCATGCAATGTGCTCATATGCAGCGAGAAATGCGGAATAAGAGCAATTCTGGCCACCGCAGCAAGCAGATCCCATTCGGACAGATCGCTGTGGATATGCGTTTGCAGACGCATTGCCGCATTACCCACACGCCACCATTTGGAAAATGGCAGGGGAGTGGCCGCCACCGCCTTGAGAAACTGTTGCTGCCGTTCCATTCTTCCCGTGTCAGCAAACACATCGTGACGAAATCGCACAAAATCAAGTGCGGTTTTACCGGTCAGACGCTGTCTCCCCGCTTTCAGATGAATATGCGTGCCATCCGAAGCGTCATCGTAGTCAAAATCACTCCGCAACTCGACGACAACGCCCCCCAGTGCGTCGACCAGCTCTGAAAACCCCTGAAAATCAACGGACACGACATGATCAACCGGGATGCCGAACGCCCTTTGAACAGTGACCTTCAGAAGCGGAAGATCGCCATAGACCAAGGCATGATTAACCTTTGTATACCCATGATCGCGAATATACAGACGGGTGTCGCGCGGAATGGAGCACAGCAGCGCCGTACCGCGTTGCGTGCTCAGGCGAACAAGCATGAGCGTGTCTGATCTGGCCGCTTCTCCTTTACGCGAATCCGAACCGACCAGCAACCAGGTCGCGGGATCGCGATCCCGATGTTGCATGGCGATATCCTGAAGCGCGTTCTGCATCCACGACTCATCGCTGCGCGGACCCCGCAGTACATGCACCGCTCCCATCGTATCAGAAGTCTCGGCCATAGAAACAGGCGCGCCCAAAAACGCCGCCTTGAGTTCCTGTTGCACAGCCGCGGTTCCGGTCTCAATTGCAAGGCCCAACCTCCATGCGCCAATTACAGCAAATACAACCAGATACGCCGCCAAGGAGTTCCACTGACCAATTCGCATAGCATACTCCCCCCGGCGTCATCATCTCCAGGGTAGGGTAACCAGCACAGCTTTTGCATATGCCTGTTTCACCAGCGAAGCAAATCGCAAAGAAGCTGCCATGGGCGGCAGCTTCGGGCAGTTTCATAAGGCGGACGTATCATGGCGAACATATAGTGGCAGCTATGTGTTGCGCAACAATATAGAATGCGTAGAGTGAGCAAGTTTCGGGGGTTTGCAATCCTAGGGGGGACTAGGGTTACACTTGCCCACTCTACGATTACAACACGAGGGAATGGTTCCCTCCCGAACTATCCCTCAACCGTACGTGTGTGACCACTACCGGCAGCCCGGCTATCATGGACGCTTTCGCGTCTTTAGATCCATCGGCTTTGCGTCCGTACCTTTCAGTACGTTTGCCTTGTTTCGGGAGGTCTTTCTAATCCTATTGTATTCAATTCGACACAATTTGACAAGCCCTAAACGAAAAAAATTTAACTTCCGGAACTGGGCGCCGTTGCGCTGCCTGTGGAACCCGTTCCTGCAGTGGTGGAGGCGCTGGGCGAAGATTGCAGGACCGCATTCATAAGATCCGACACGACAATCGGATCCGTTGTGCCGTCCGGGTTCTTGGCTGGCGCCTGGTACGTTTGACCCATCGTATACACGGTTCCATTCGAATTCTTCAGTTCATACTGAATCTCCAGTGTCTGGACTCCTGTGACATTGACGCTGAATGGAGTGGGTGCAGCGCCGCCCTGAACCCAGCCCGTCGAACCGAGTGTTTTTCCATCGCCCACAAACACCAGTTGCAGAGACCCTGTGTAGTTGCGCGACAGATCGTCGACTGCGAACTGACCTGTCAGCGTCTGATATTGACCGTTTAGCGCATACTCCGCGCCCGGCAGCCGAGCAGCCTGCCCTGCGCCGACACCCCATTCGATCGCAGATTGTCCAGGGTATAGCTGTCCCAGTACGGACGGAGTCCAGTAGCCAGTCAATTGACCCTGTGGATACAGCGAGGCGTTATTGAAATCGCCATGCAGCGCGCTCGGAGTAAGTGTTGACAGAGGCGTTCCCGGCGCCGCGGCAGGCGCTTCCGTTCCCTGAAAATTGAGGTTGCCCTGACTGTCGATGCTCGGAATCAGACTGGTGACGCTCTCATACTGCGAATTGCCGGCAGGAATTCCATAGAGCGACTTGCCGTTTGACAGACCTGTTGGCATCTGCTGGCCATTCAGATACACAGAAAAAGGCTGCAGACTCGCTCCCGCCCCCTCAACCTGGACCTCAGCAGGGCTGTTGACCCATTTCACATTCGCGCCCAGGGCGTGTCCGATCGTGCTGATCGGCACATAGACATTATATTTGTAGATAAAGGGTTCCGCGCTCGTGGCCACACTCTGCCCATTGACCGTAAGCCCGATGTTGTCATAGGATGCTACAATCTTCTGGATGCCCACGCTGGCATAGGAGACACCTCCAAACACCACTGCGCTGGTCGCAACCCCCATCATCATGCCCACAAATCTTTTCAATCTGTTGCCCTCCTGTCAACCCCATCATAATAAGCAATCCACATAAGCAGTTCACGAAATGATCAGTGCACCAGAACGTCGACAAAATCAGCGACCGCTGCAGTTCCTTGCGGCACTGTCTCCCCCATCGTATAGACGGCGCCTGAAGCGGTCTTCACGGAAAACGAGACCGTCAACAGGTTGACTTTGCTGATATTCACCTCAACCGGAGTGGCCGCCTGTCCCCTGGACATCCAGGGCGATTGATAGAGTTGCTGCCCATCGCCAGCTATCGTCAACTGCAACTGGCTGCCTGTACCTGACGCGTCATCAACGCCAAACAGTCCTGTCAGTGATGTGTACTTCCCATTCAGATTGTAAGTGACCCCTGCAATCTGTCCGTTACTGTTTGCAGGCGACCAGAGGATTGACCTTCCGTTGCTGTTGGGGTAAATCTGGCCTGCGATCTGCGACGGTCCGTCTTTCCATCCCGTGATGGCCCCTACATAGCCGCCGCTTGCCACGGCGTAGTTCCCATAATCGCGTACATCAGGGAAATTGACTAGCGGCATGCCTGACGAGGGTCCCTGACCGATATAGGCGGCATGCGTTGTCGGGTCAATGTATACAGGCTCATTCAGAGCGGTTGCCAGAGCGAACGGCGACACGTAGGATTGGCCCTTATAGGAAAACGTGTGTGTATTGCCATACCAGAGGATTGGCGATCCGTAATAAAGCAGGGAACCAGACTGCGTTTTCAGTTGCGCCGTTCGTGCGACGCTTACTTCATGCTTGGTTCCCACCCAACTCACCTGGGCGCCGAGTCCATGACCGATTGTACTGATCGGAACATACACGTTGTAGTTATAGATAAATGGTTCCGCACTGGTGGGAATCACCTTCCCGTTCACAGCGATCTTGATGTTTGCGTAGTGGACCTGCAGCGGTTTGAGGCCCGTACCGGCAAATGAGACGCCGCCAAACACCATGGCGCCAATGAACAGCCCCATTCCATAACCTGACACAGAACGCAGTATAGGTTTCACAGCCTTCTCCCTCTCCGTACATTACAATTTGGACATGTGTTATATCCCATCATACTTGATAGACCACAGAGCGACAATGGAAATAACAATAATAATCAACTTATTAAACCCTTTTATTACGTAATTTATAAGTCCATAAAGTTATAATCGTTTGACTTCTTAATTCTTCGATGATATGCTAGAAATGCAGGTAAATTAGGCAAGTACGTTTGTACTTTCTGTAGGGGGCTTCTCCGGTGCAAGGAACAGTCAAATGGTTTAACAGTGAGAAAGGCTACGGATTTATCCGCGTAGATGGCGGCAACGACGTTTTTGTCCATTATACCGCAATCAACGGCGAAGGGTATCGTACGCTAGAAGAAGGTCAGCAGGTTGAATTTGACATCGT
>JAKADD010000138.1 GCA_021820825.1 Bacillota bacterium | reverse complement strand
CGATCTCCCGCAGTCTCGATATAGTCTGCGCTCACAAGTCATCCCTCCGCACAATCGTGCCGATTGCTTCACCCAAAACGGCGCGGCGAATATTACCGGCCTCCGTAATAGAAAACACCAGAATCGGGATATTGTTATCCATGCACAGCGATGTTGCCGTGGAGTCCATAACGCCAAGCCCCAAACTGAGGACAGTCATAAAATTGAGTTTTTCATACTTGGTTGCGGTCGGCACCTTTTGCGGATCCGCCGAATAGACCCCATCCACACCGCTTTTCGCCATCAGGATGACCTCCGCCTCAATCTCTGCGGCGCGCAGCGCGGCGGTGGTGTCTGTTGTGAAAAAAGGATTGCCTGTGCCCCCCGCAAAGATCACGACCCTGCCTTTTTCCAGATGTCGAATGGCCCGTCTGCGAATGTACGGTTCCGCCACCTGCCGCATCTCAATCGACGTCTGCACCCGCGTTACGACGCCCGCTCTTTCGAGCACATCCTGAAGGGCCAAGGCGTTCAGAACGGTGGCAATCATACCCATGTAATCAGCATGCGCGCGATCCATTCCGTCGGCGCTGGCGGATGCGCCCCGCCAGATGTTGCCTCCGCCAACGACAACCGCCATCTGGACTCCCAAAAGGGTCACATCGCGGATCTGTTCCGCCACTGAGTGAAGCACATCCGCAGAGATGCCAAAATCATCAGAACCCGCCAATGCTTCGCCGCTCAACTTCAACACTACGCGTTTATACCGAGTTTCAGTCATACAGTCCCCCCACAGCTCATGGCCGACACGAAAAGGGAACACGTCACGTGCTCCCTGAGCGTTACTTTTTAATCTGCGCCATCACTTCAGCGACAAAATCATCCTGCCGCCGTTCGATCCCCTCGCCCATCTCATAACGGACAAATCGGCGTATGGAAATGTTCTCGCCAATTTTGGCAATCTTCGAAGCGACATGCGTTGCCACCGTGACGGAAGGATCCTTGACGAACGGCTGATCGAGCAGGCACTGCTCGCGCAGAAATTTGTCAACCTTTCCAGCCACAATCTTATCCACAATATGCGCCGGTTTGCCTTCATTGAGCGTCTGCTGGCGAAAAATTTCCGTCTCGCGCTGCACAATGTCATCCGCAATGTCTTCGCGTCGCAGATACTCCGGCCTGGTTGCGGCAATATGCATGGCGATATCGCGACACAAGGCGCGGAACTCATCGGTCTTGGCCACAAAATCGGTCTCGCAGTTGACCTCGATTAATACGCCGATCCGACCGCCGCCGTGAATATACGACTCCACAACACCCTCGGCGGCCACTCTTCCGGCCTTTTTCGCTGCGGAAGCCAGCCCCTGCTCCCGCAGGAATTCAATGGCTTTCTCCAGGTTGCCGTCCGCCTCTGTCAACGCCTTCTTGCAATCAAGCATCCCGGCGCCCGTCTTTTCACGCAACTGCTTTACCGCTTCTGCCGTTACTGTTGCCATATCTGTTCGCTCCTCGCGCCGTTCTTATGTACCATTTTACCAATTCGCTTGCCAATCTGCCCATCGCTGCGCAGACGATTCAAAAATATGGTGAAGGCAAGGAGACAGCCGCTTGACTTCACCATGTTCATTGCGCAACGCCTGCGATTTAGATCGAAAATCTGCGTTCCCGATCTAGGATGCGGACTCTTCTCCGCTCTGGCTGCCTTCGACAACCGCATCCGCCATTTTATTGCACAACAGCTTCACGGCGCGGATCGCATCGTCATTGCCAGGGATTATATAATCGATCTCATCCGGATCGCAGTTTGTGTCTACGATCGCCACGATGGGAATGCCCAATTTGCGCGCTTCGGCCACCGCGATCCGCTCTTTGCGGGGATCGATGATGAACAGTGCGCCAGGCAATTTCTTCATATCCTTGATTCCGCCGAGGAATTTTTCCAGACGTTCCTGTTCCTTGCGCAACAGGATAACCTCTTTCTTCGGAAGAACCTCAAAAGTACCGTCCATCTCCATGGTTTCAAGTGCGCGCAGCCGTTCGATGCGTTTCTGGATCGTGCTGAAGTTGGTCAGTGTTCCGCCGAGCCAGCGCTGATTCACAAAATATCCGCCAGAGCGCCGGGCCTCGTCACGCACCGAATCCTGCGCCTGTTTTTTCGTTCCCACAAACAGGACAGTTTTCCCTTCGGACGCGATTTGGCGAACAAAGTTATACGCCTCTTCCACCTTTTTCACTGTCTTTTGCAGGTCTATGATGTAGATCCCGTTACGCTCCGTGAAAATATAGCGATCCATCTTCGGATTCCAGCGTCTGGTCTGATGGCCAAAGTGCACTCCGGCCTCCAGTAATTGTTTCATTGAAATGACAGCCATCGATGTTAATCCCCTTTCAAGTTTTGTCCTCCGCTCGCTTCACCGAAGCGGCCCCTGCAAAGTGCAGACTTGACCCTTCTCTGCGAACGTGCGAATTTTCACCTGCAAGAGTATACCACAAAATTGCAGGTATCGGCAAGGCCAAACGTTGCGCAGAAAGTTTTCCTCAGGAAACAGTAAGTGCATACAGCAGTTCCGGCAACGGTTCATTGCGGTGAAACTCATATACCCCCGCGCGCAAAAAGGGTTCTCTCTCCGCCATGGTGACAAATTCTTTGCTGTTGCGAATCACGCCTGCCTGAAGCAGCAGATTCGCGATCGTCTGCACCGATTGACCGGCAGCTATGACAACGCGCACGGACGCCGCACGGACGCCGACAGGACTCCCGTCATGCGGAGCCGAACCAGCCGGCTGTTTCCCGGTTTGCTGCGCCGCAGTCGCTGAGTGCGCTGAGTGCGCTGAGTGTGCTGCATGCGCCGGGTGCGCTGCGGTGACCGTAACAGCAGGCCTTCTATTTATGGCGAGTGGATTGTTGCGCTCCGGTTGCGCCTGTGTCTGTCCTGCATTCAGTGCGCCGTAGAGCACGGCCGCGAGCAGCAGCCCGGCCCCGACGCCCGCCAGAAACTGCTGCTTCACGAGTGAGCACTCCCGTTCTCCAGAATGCGCGTCACCAGATCGATTTCCCCTTGGCCGATGTCGAGTTCTCGCATGATCTGAACGTTTTCCTGACCATCTTGCAGTCGGACAGCCGCTTCCCGATACTTGCCCGTCAAAAACTCAGGCGACCGCGTTCCTGGCCTCCAGCCGCTGCCGCTGCCGCTGCCGCTGCTGCGGACAGCAGGCGGCGCTGCGGATGCTTCAAGACGCGTCAATCTGTCAGCCAGTTCCAGCATTCCCTTGCTCGCTGACTGCAGGGTACGCTCAGAAATAAGTTGCTGGCTGTCGAATTTTTGCCGCAACGACGCGATCAGTTCGATCACCCGGTCATTCTCGGCTTCCATCTGCCGTACAAACATCTCCATCGCCTGCACGACGTCAGCCTGTTCCTTCCCGCTGCCCCGCTTGGCGCCTGCCACAAATGAGTACACAATCACCAGCAGACCGATCGAAACCAACAATGTCACGTACAACTGCATCGCCTCCAGTATGCGATTTATTGGCGGCGCACGCCCCCATGCGAGTCTAGCCGAGCGTCCGTTTCTCCCAACCATTTCCTGTGGCAACAAACGCGCAATGATTGACAGTTTCCTGCAATTGGTGCTCGATATGCCCTGCAGCCAGATGAACGCCCGGATAGGCAACCTCCGCAACCTCGACTGCGGGAGACTGCAGGGCAGCCTCTTGCAGAGCGCGCTCCCGCTCTCTGCGCAGGCGGAGCACCTCCACCTGCAACTGCGCGTACGTGACCTCCAGTCGTTCCTTCATCGTGCTCTGTTCAGCGGGCAACGTTACCAGTCTGCGCTCCATCACCTGCAGCCGCACCAGCGCCTCGCCAATTTTCGTCAGTGTGTCCAGCCCCTCTTTCAGCAGTTCTTCGCACCTGAACACTTTCCCATACAGTTCGCCGTCGGGCCAAAATTCAAGACGGGTTGGGACGGACAGGGGCGAACCGACTGTCCGAACCGAGATGCGCGTCTTGGTATGCGTAACCCCGCCAACCAGGAGTCCGCGCTTCCCGGTCAGTCGCACAGCGTAACCTGAGACGACGCTGTTCATGATACTGTCGAATACGGTTACGTTGCCCTCTGCTTCGACAGTCGAATTTTGCAGGTACTGCGCCTGTACAGATGCGCCTGCCACGATCTTGCTCTTGGCGCTCCCCTGCACGCCGCCCCGGATGACGATGCTTCCAGAAGCCTCTAACGAAGCGGCTTCCACGATGCCCCGCACATCGATATTGCCCCCGGCTTTCACCGTGAAACCCGAGCGCACACTGCCGTCAATGCGCACACTGCCCACAAAATCGATATTGCCTGTGCTGAAATCCACATCGCGCCGAACATGATATACAGGAAGCACCGATATGTTTTGCTGTTTATCAAATACGATCTGACCAGCGTGGGCAGCGCGCAGAGACATGCCGTCCACACTGACTTCCGTACCCGGACCCTGAGGCAGCGCTGCACTCCTTGGCAAAAGCGCAGGAATTTCGCGACCGTATACATCGCGGCCGGAACGACCCGGTTCCTGCGGAGTCCGATACGCAACCACCTGACCCGCGACAACGTCCTGCAAAATTCCCAATTCGCGGTAGTCGACAGTGTCGTTGTCCCGCAGCAGCGGCGTCGGCCTGCGGTCCGTATCAAACAGCAGGACAAGCGCTTCATCCACCGGATCTACAGGAGGATCGCCCTGAGCGAGCACAACCGATGCGCCGATGAGCGAAACGTCTGTCAATAGACTGCCCAGTTCCGACTCTGCGCTCACTCCGTAGACGATCCCCTGCTGATTCAGCCAGGTTCGCAAAGCGGGAATTTCCGCTGGCGCAAGCGGCGCGCTGAGCTCAGCCGTCACAACCAGGGCGTCCAAACTGACAGCCAGCCGCAAATGGGCGGCAAACACCTCGGACTCAGGGATGTCAATGTCCACCGTTCCCACCTCCAATCAATGCAGTGCTCTCCTAAATGCAGTGCTCTCCATGCTGAACCGAACGAATCCACAGTCTCCCGGTCATGCACTCGAGTGTAATGGTGCGTCCATAGTGTCCACCCACGTCAGTCGCAATCAGGGGAATGCCAAGACTACGCAACGCTTCCACCGTCGCTTCCACATTGCGGGGTCCCACCCGAATCAGATCAAGCGCCGCAGTGGTCGCAAACATCTGCGCTCCACCCGCCAGCTTTGCGCACAGCCTCTCTTTGCAGGCGCCCTGTTCGAGCAACAGCGACACGAGCCGCGGCACAGCCGTATTGACATATTTGGCGACATGCTGAGGCGCGACGCTGGGTGAAGCCGGCAGCATGATGTGCGCCATGCCTGCGATCTGCGCCTTCTTGTCGTACAGCGCCAGGCCAACGCAGGAGCCCAGACCAAACGTTCGCAGCGCATGCTCTTCTGTCGCGATCTTCAGATCGGCCATTCCTACATTGTGAATCATAGACCGCCCTCTATGCCAAGAGACCTCAGCAATACGCGCTCTGTTCCTGGAGACGGAAACAGAAATACATGTGCGCTCCCCTGTTTCTCCGGACCATTGATGGCCGTGTGGATAACGAGAGCAAAATCGCCCAGCGGATTCTCCTCCAGCATTCCCATGGTCAGGATTGCCTGGGCCATATCCACCGCGACAGACGGCACCGACGGCCGCATCGCCAGGTGAGTGAACTCAGTGAGAGAAGACAGATAATGGGCCGCCATGATGTTCCCCAGTTCCCCCAGAACAGATTCCGCCATGGCGTCAAGCGGCAACTCCTCCCCCATTGTGGGAACAAGCGATGACAACAGATGCCGCGCGCCGTCCAGCGACTGAATCACGAACAGGTGCCCAGACACGTCGCCCGAAACTCTGACGTAAGTCACGGCTACTGGCGTCTCGGGGCCGCCAAGCGCCTCCGTCACTTCGTCAAACGGCACCAACTCAACCAGTGGCACCCGCATGGTCACGGGTTCTCCGACAAATTCGGAAAAAGCGGCGGCGGCGTGGCCCGCCCCAATATTCCCCAGTTCGCGAAGCGCGTCGGCGATTCTTTCTTCTATGAACAGCCGCTGCGTCACTGCGTCACCTCCTTGGCGTGATCAATCTGCGCTTCCCTCAGGGCGACGTATTCACATAGATCCAGAACAAGCAGCAGACTCTCCGGGAGCATGATCACAGACTTCAGCCAGCGCGGCGTCTCGCTCGCCAGAACAGCGGGCAGGGATTTGACGTCGCCGTCAGCGATCATTGTCACACTGATCACTGCGTCAGCGATAATACCCTTGAGACCCGTTTGGCAGTACGTCACAACGAGCCTGGTCTGAGACGTAACGGTCACTGACTGCCCATCCTGCAAATCGGTTGGGGCAAAAACGGGTATCGCCATCCCGTTCACCTCTGCGGCGCCGTCGGCGCCTGGCTGTGTTGGAGCAGACGCCCAGAGCGGCGGCAGTTGCTGCACTGATTCCACCTGCAATGCGTCGACAGCGTACTCTGCAGATCCGATCCGAAACAGGAGCGCTTTGATCTGAGAACCCTCCTTATATGGGGACTAATCCCATGTTACGATACGCTGCAACAATGCCCCAATGCCACGTACACTTGGCTCGACGGCATGATCGCCAAGCGCATTCTTGGCGATTTGATCCATGCAGCGAGTGGCGAGCGACCGTGGTTCAGACAGCACAAACGGCTGTTGTCGCGCCACCGCGCG
>JAKADD010000137.1 GCA_021820825.1 Bacillota bacterium | reverse complement strand
GTCATCCAACTTTTTTCCAAATTCCTGCTGAACCCTTCGCAGGTCGTGTGGTCTATCCCGCCCCTCGTAGAATTCGAGCACCCGAGGATCGCTGAGCCATGTGGCCATCTGCGGATAATCGTCTGCTGACATGCGACGGACGGAGAGTTCATTCCCGTTGAACAGAACACTCACACCAACAGCCCCCTTGTGCGAATTGTTTCGTGGGTTCGACGGCAAGTCAGCGTCAGACCAGCGATCGCAACAGTTCATAAAAACGCAGTCGCTCCCGGTCCAACTCGGAAATCCCGTAGTCGCTCACAAACTGGGCGAACCACTCGCTGTCAAAGCGATTCAGGCGCAAGCTGAATTTCATCGCCACAAGATCTACGTACGGATCGGCGACGGCCACATCGCCGAGGTCGATAAATCCGCTCACCGCTCCCTCTTTCATCAAAATATTGGGCATGCAGAAATCTCCGTGCGCCACCACGGTCTCGCCCTGGGCAGGAATCAGTTGCTGTAATTCTTGCAATAACCCGCCCGGAGTGCGCCCAGGTTCCTTTCGTTGCAAGTCATCCACATCGACGAGTCCAGTTGCAACGCGCTTTTCGGCTTGCTGGAGAAGCCGATCGATGTCCTGATGAAATGGACACCCCTTTGCGTTCAACTGATGAAACTCTCTCAATCCACGGGCTAACGCCGTGATCAACTGGGGAATATTCTGGCGTAAGCCAGAATCATATGACGGGAGGCCCTCAACCGCTGTCATGAGCAGGAACCTTACCTCGCCTGAACGGACACATTGAAGGACCTCCGGCACTCGAATTTTCCCCTTCAACCACCGCATGACTTGATTCTCGGAGCCGCCAATCCCGGACCCGCTGCGGTCGATTTTCAAGTATAGACTTGGTTTATCCGCATGCGTCAAGCGGTACACCGTCGCGCCAGATTCACCGATCCGAATCTCCTCCGCCGCGTAATCGGACACACAGGAGCGAATGCGCTCCGGCAGATCTGCGGCCAAGCTCATTCCATTCAACCTCCCTGAGCAACTCACGTTCCGGAGAAGGCCAAGTCATGTCCGAGCCCGCAACTGGATGATACCGCCCTCATCGTGTCATTTCTCTTTCGCCGCGTCAAACGATGTTGGCATCCGCTCCACCGCACAGGGGTTTGTTCCGGTCCCTATATCGGGTAACACCCGGCTTCCCTCCTGACCTCTTTCTGGCGAACCCATTTCTCAGTATAGCAATGGAGGACTTTTAATGCGTGGTCGGTATTAACCGGAACCGGTGGCTGTCTTGGTTCGGAATACGCAAATCAGACAGCCAGGGCCGCCACCGAAAAGATCCGTATAATGATTGCCATAACGACAAGCAACAGGTAAACTAAGCTAATAAGACTTAGTTCTCGGAGGCGTTTCCATGGCACGTATCATTAATGTTCACGAAGCCAAAACGCATCTCTCAAAAATTCTCGATCAGGTGCGTGAGGGAGAAGAGATTATTTTGGCGAAAGATGGTCGACCCTATGCGAAACTGGTGCCCATGGAACAGGTCGACAAGCGTCCTTTGGGCTTTGTCCCCGGAAGGATTTCCGAAGCGTTTTTTGATCCTCTTTCCCGGGAGGAACTGGATCGGTGGCAATAAGTGTGTTATTGGACACCCATGCGCTCCTGTGGGCGTTGGTCGAACCCGGGAAACTGTCGCCAGCCGCAGTAGAGGTCATTGAGAACCCTCAAAACACCGTGGTCGTGTCCAGTGCTTCAGCTTGGGAAATCGCGATCAAATATCAATTGGGGCGGCTTCCCGAAGCGCGCTCTGTGATCGACGGCTACCATCGACACTTGCGTGTTCTGCGGGCGGTCGAACTGGCCATGAACTCCGAACACGCCATTAGGGCAGGCTCCTTTGACGCAGAGCACCGAGACCCATTCGACCGAATGCTGGCGGCTCAGTCGTTGATCGAGGGGCTTCCCCTCGTTTCAAAGGATTCCCTCTTGCGCCTATTCGGCGTTACCCTCATGTGGTAAAATAATACACCAAACGACAGTATGCCCCGCGCCGAAAAGCTGACAGAGATGGCGGCCGTCATCAGTTGGGCTGCCGTGGTTCCGAATCCTTACTATGTAGAGGATAGACTTCCATGCTGCTTCGCAGCACAAACAACCGGGAAGAAAATTCGCCTGCGGTGATTTTTCGGGATAGACCCGCATGGTCGGCTTCTTCCGATCACCATCAATTGCTGAAAAATCCGCTTGGCCGGGATCGTATGCTGTACCGAGGCGAGTTCGGCGCAGCCGTGTTTGAGAAGCGGCACAGCATACGATCCCGGCGGGCAGGGAAGGCATTTTTCGGGATGGGTTCTGTCGGCCAAAATCCCAAATCGAATTCTTTCACGTTATCCCAAGATCCGAAAGCCGCCGACCCGTTTGCCAATAATCATGGGGTCGCAGCAATGGGTGTGCCTGCTCAGGCGCTGATCCTCCATGTTCCCCTGCACTAGAGAGGCCGGGCCGGACATGACTCATTCCATTTCGAGTCTGTACAGAGCAACGCGTGTGCGTATAATGGGATTGGGTACATCGCCCTGCGAGCATTCTTTCACACGTGGAGAGGAGAAACGATCATGGGACGTCACACGGAGGCGCGGGAAAGATTGTGGAATTCTGTGAAGGGCCTGAATGAATCGCAGTTGCGCAGGCCGAATGCGGATGGCTGGACCATTTTGCATGTGTTGGAACATCTGCATCTAGTGGAGATGCGCGTCGCCGAGGCCATCATGGGCGCCGTGAAATATCCGCCCATGGAAACCGTGCAGGCGAATGAGTCGTTGGAGGCGCGGCTTCTGGACAGGAGCCATAAGTTCAACGCGCCGGAAACAAGCCGTCCGAAGGGCGCCGTTGCGACAGTACAGGAGGCCCAAGGACTGCTTTCCTCTTCGCGAGACCGCCTTGAAGCGGCCGTCGCATCGGCCAGGAACGCCGGCGTCCTGCACACGCATGGGTTCCCTCATCCTGCCTTCGGCCCGATGAGCGTGCAGCAGTGGTACGAACTCATTCCCCTACACGAGTTGCGCCACGTGGCGCAGATTGAGGAAATGAAAGCGACGCCGTAAGGAGAAGTCGGCGCCGCGGCATAATGACGCCAATCACGCGAGGGAGGCTGAATAATGCCGATATCGACGTATTTGCGCGAACTTCGCCAACAGGTGGGTTCTTCCCTGCTCCTGATGCCTGCCGTGGCCGCTGTGGTGCGTGATGACGAAGGGCGCGTCCTGTTGCAGAGGCGGAGCGACAACGGAGAGTGGAGCCTCCCGGCGGGATCGCTGGAGCCGGGTGAAACTCCGGCTGAAGCGATCATTCGCGAAGTCTGGGAGGAGACAGGACTTCATGTGCTTCCGCGGACACTGCTTGGCGTCTTCGGCGGCGCCGATTTTCGAGCGCGCTATCCGAATGGCGATCAGGTGGAATATACGGTGCTGCTGTTTGAATGCGCGCGACTGAGTGGACAGTTGCAGCCGATGGATGACGAGTCCCTGGAACTTCGGTATTTTTCACCCGACAGCATGCCGGATCTTGGTTTGCCCTATCCACGGGAGGCGTTCCAGAGCAGTCCTGGCGAGCGAACGATGTTCCAGTGGGATCCGGGTTGGCTGGCGAAGCTGAAGTGACATAGCGAAGAGCCTCCAGCGCTCGAATTTTTCCTCACAATGGCGCCGCCGCGCGCAACTTGTGTCCGCGTACGATCACGTGATGCGGCTCTTCGCCGCGTGCATAGGAGGCTAAATTGTCGAGCGCTCTCTGCACCATGTCGTGCCACGTTCTGTGGGTCACTCCGGCAATGTGAGGCGACAGGAGCAACCGGTCGCGAACGGCTTGCGGCACGCGCACGAGCGGATTGTCAGGCGTGACCGGTTCGGGATCGTATACGTCGATGCTCGCAGCGTATAGACGCTCCTGTACCAACGCTTCCGCCAGCGCCTGTTGATCGACGACCGCCCCCCGCCCGACATTGACAAAAATCGCACTCGACTTCATCAGGGCAAAGCGCCGCGCGTCAAAGAGTCCACGGGTGCGCTCATTGAGAGGCAGCATCACTGCGATCGCGTCCGCCTCGCGCAACAGATCGTCCAATTCACGATAGCGCAGTCCGTAGCGCGCCTCGTCTTCTGGTCTGCGCGTTCGATTGTAATACAGAATCGGCGCGCCAAACGGCCGCACCCTTTCTGCGACCCTGCGTCCGATTGAACCGAACCCCACGAGTCCAACAGTCATCTCCCGCAGATCGCGCAAAAGCGGACCCATCAGACGAGCGCGGTTATCTTGGTAATCCCCTTCGTATAACGCTCTCTGACATTCTCCCATGCGTCTGGCAAAGTACAGAAAACTCATCAGAATGTGTTCTGCGACTGCGGCGGCGTTCATTCCCGGATTGTTGCAAAGGGTGAATCCTCCGCGCTCGACTGCGGTCATATCGACCTTTTCGTACCCGGCGCTGACGAGTTGCAGGATTTCCAGTTCGGGCGCGAGCAAGACGGCCGCAGGCAAAGGCGCCCCGACTCCGAGTACACCCCGAAACCCACGCGGTTTTGCTCGCTCTGTGGAAGACCAGTCGTCCCAATGCCAGAGATCGAGATCCGGCGGAAGAAGCGGTTTTGCTTCGTAGAATCGCTCTCTGGATACAACCGCGAGTATTGGAAATGACATCGGAACGGCCTCCTTAGAATGTGCGCGGATGGGTCACACGCTTATTTTATTTTACCATTGGCAGAATAATTGTATCGATGTAATATACCTATCATAACACGTAATCATATCTGACGTGCAAATCGAATTTCTCCGGTTTACACGAGCAATCATCGGGCTGCAGCCCAGAGAGAGGTGAGATCTGTGTCGGTAAATATATCATCAAAGTCGCAGCAAAGCCAGAGCGCGCCCGATTCCGAGCCACGAAAACTTGCCAAGCGCTTGAACTGGCTGATGGTGATCGCATTTGGACTTGCCAGCGAAGTTGGCGCGGGCATCTTCTTTGTCTCGGCGCAGGTCCAGGGCATCGTTCCGGGTGTGGGCGGACAGGTGCCGATCGCAATCTTGACTGACGGCTTGATTGCGCTCTTTCTCGGCTTTACTTACTGGTACTTCAATCCTTTATTTCAGGTCGCGGTATTTGCGGCAATCGGCTGGATCGTATACAGTCGGTATTGGCGGAGTGTCGTGGAACGCGAAGACCTCGCTCGACACAAAGCGCGTTTTAGCGAAGAGCCCAGCATCTGATTTCGATAAAAACACATCCTTGAGAGGGTGAGCATGTGATAAACGAACGTTCTTCCGAAGCGTCCACGCTTCAGGAACCGCCTCTGCGCTGGCGTCGGCCTGCACAGCCAACGCTGCAGCGTTCCGGGCTCAGCGGTCCTCCAGCCGGGAAGATTCGAATCAGCGCCAATGAGTCTCCCTACGGACCCATTCCAGCCGTGATCGAGCGCATGGGGGCGGCATTTGCACGAGCCAATCGCTATCCCGATGTTGGAGGAACGGAACTGCGGCGGTTGCTTGCGGACCGACTGCAAATACCTGCCAATCAGATCTTGCTCGGGAGCGGTTCGTCCGAACTGATCCACGCCCTGGTGGCCGCATTCGGACAGGATGGCGGGGAAATCCTCGTGCCGCATCCGTCATTTCCGCTGTACACGGCAAGCGCTTCTCTGGCAGATGCGCGCCTCGTGGAGATCCCGATCGCAGACGACGGCGCGGTGGACCTGGCGGCGACGGCGCGTGCGGTCACGGAAGACACGCGGCTCGTGTTCATTTGCAATCCGAACAATCCGACGGGAGGCTTTCACTCGGCGGATGCCATTGCGGAGTTTCTGGAACTGGTTCCTGGAACGGTGTGCGTAGCTCTGGATGAAGCCTACTGGGAACTCACGGATGCGTTTGTGGGCGGCGCAAAGAGTTCGACCACGCTCCTGGAACGCTTCCCAAATGTGGTTATCCTGCGCACGTTCTCGAAATTTTATGGACTCGCCGGGTTGCGAGTGGGATACGCAGTGACCTCCTGCGCAGCCGTGACGCAGCGGCTGGCGGCGGCTCGCATGGGGGCCATGACGAATGTCGTCGCGCTGGAGGCCGCCGCCGCCTGCATTGAACATTTCGACGCGTACATGGAACGGGCGCAAGACGCCGCGCGGGAACGAAAGCGCGTGACGGAGGCGGCGACAGCTCTCGGCTATGAGCTGTTTCCGACACAGACCAACTTTTACTGCTTCCCTTTTGCTCCTGGACCAGAACCGTTCCTGGAAGCTGGCCTGCTCGTGCGAGGGGGAGACACGATTCAAATGCCTGGCTACGTGCGGGTCAGTTTCGGAACGCCAGAGGACAACGACCTCGTTATGGACGTGTTGCGTATGTATGCCCCGGTGCGCCTCTGAACGGGAGAACGGTATACACAGCCATTATTTTGCAGTCAAGGGGAGCCGCGATGAACGATCGCCGGCTCCCCTTTTGACGCCAGTCATTCCGGATTCACGCAGTGCTTTTGGGCGTCAGCGCAAACGTCACGAAGATTTGCGTCGTGACTTGTGGAGTCACCTGATTCCCGTAGCCGTTCATTTGCATCCCGGATATATTCGGGCTTGTCGGATAAGGACCTGTGACAGACTGCATATACCCCTGCGCAGGAACGGTCGACATGCTGACAACACCGCCCACACTTTTGTTCGCCTCCGCTGCCAGCGCCTGCGCCTGCGCGCGCG
>JAKADD010000136.1 GCA_021820825.1 Bacillota bacterium | reverse complement strand
TGTCGGTACCTTTCGTATCGAGATACTATGACATTAGCATCAGGAAAGGAGTGGACATCATGGTCGACATGTCAAATGCGTGGCCAAACTACTATGCCGGATTTTTGTGGCTGATCGTATTTATCGGTTTTGCCATTCTCAAGTATCCACACGGCAAGCGGGGGGATCATTCGTGAACTTGACAGCGCGCATCCGCAAGCAGGTTTCAGAGCAACTGTCCTGGGATCGTCTGCTTCCCTCCGAACAGCCGGTTTACGTTTCGTCTCTGGTCTACAGTTTTGGCGTCCTGACACTCAGCAGTCTGGTGGTCGTGATCGCTTCAGGCATTGTGATGGCGGCGAAGAGTCCTGTCTGGTATCAAACCTCGGCAGTCGGTGAATACTTTCGATCCATTCATTTCTGGAGCGTGCAGGCCTTTTTCTTCTTCATGACGATGCATCTGGTTGTGCAATTCTTTATGGGGTCCTGGCGTGAAGGCCGGGCCTTGACCTGGGTGCTTGGAGTGCTGTCATTCGGGGTCGCCGTGATCACGGCGTTTACCGGTTATCTGTCGCGGGGAGATTTTTTTGCGCAATGGAACCAGGTACAGAGTAAAGACGCATTCAACGGCGCAGGGCTGGACGGGTTTTTCAACGCACTGAACAACGGCCAGATTTACGGGTTGCATATCGCCGTACTGCCGACAGTTCTCATTGCGCTCGTGACGTGGCACCTGCTCGCGGTGCGCCGCATGGGCGTAGTGCCTCCCTATCCAGTCGAAGACAACACTGACGCGAAAGTCGGTGAGCAGTCATGAAACACACGTACCCGTATCCGGACGCCAAACGGTTTCCGATGAAAGACTTTGACATGGTGAAAGAAGGGCTTCTCAGTCTCGCCGTGATTACGGTTCTCGTCCTGATCGTAGCCGCCGTCGCGGGCGCGCCCTATCGGCCGGCCATCACGAATCAGCAGATCGCCGTGCAAAACCCGGTGTTGATCGAACAGACTGCGCTCGGCGATTTGGACGGCACAGGCGAGATGGCGACATATGGCCCGCCGTACAACAACGGTACGGGCAGCACACAATCGATCGCGGGATTCTCTCCGGAGACTTGGTGGGGCACGCCGTATCCGCTGAATACAGCGATAGACGACGTGATCAAGCCGCTGTCGATGCTGGCCAGCGCGTCGGGCAACAGTCAACTGACGAAAGCGCTCCATACGTATCAGGCGGCGCCCGCGGCGACTCAGGCCAAGTGGAGCCAGAATCTCAGCAATGCCCTGAACAAAGCCACGGCCGTCGGCGGCGCGGTGAAACTGCCTGCAGGCAACTACGGGCCCGTCGCCTACATGATGAACTCGGAACTGCAACTGGCGCGTTCTGGACTGTTGTCGGGCGCGCTGACGCGGGAAACGAACCAGGGCGTGTATCGCTGGAACGTGCAAAACAACTTGCTGTTCCTGCAGGGCGACGCGCTCACCAATATCGCGGGAGCGCGCAATATGCAGGGTGGGCAGTGGGGGATCAACCACGACGAACAGGCGTATCCTGGCCCCTGGTGGTTGACGCCGTACACCTTCTTCTATCAAATTCCGCCCTGGAATACGAGCGATTCAGGTGATCAGATGGCCGCCTACACCGTGGGTGCACTGTTCATGTTGCTCATTGCCGTGCCATGGGTGCCTGGACTCAATCGGTTGCCGCGGCTGCTGCCGCTTTACAAGCTGATCTGGCGCGATTGGTATCGGGACGAGAAGAACAGGAAAAAGAAAAAGAAACTGGAACCGAACGCGCAGTGAAGGCTGGATCATAGCGAAAGGAGGAAGCTCATCATGGTGCGGGGAATTCGTTTGTGGGTCGTGTGGATATTCGCACTGACGCTTGGCACATATGGTATGGGATTGGTTTTCAAAGGAACGATTGAGGGTCAATACGGGAATTTGATCCCTGGCATCCCGACACTTCTGCTGGGGATTTGGATCACAGGCAATGTGCTTGCTTCGGCAAAACAGGCGTACAGGCGCCAGCGAGCGATGGCAAAACAGCGTTAATCAAAAGAATGTCAATCATATAGAGCCAGGCGATCGCAACGGTCGCCTGGCAGATATATTCCCTCTGATCGGCTGCATTCCAATTTGAAAGAAGGGATCCTCAATGCCAGAATGGCCACAGCCTCTCACCGCCGCAAAAGAACGGGATTTCCGACAGACCCCTCACATCGTCATGTGGGAACTCACTCGTTCCTGTCAGTTGCATTGTCTGCATTGCCGCGTGGAAGCAGAGCACAAGAGAAGTCCGGATGAACTGACAACGGCCCAGGCAAAGAATGTGATCGATCAGATCGCCGCCATGGATAACCCATTGCTCGTATTTACCGGAGGCGACCCGCTTGAACGTCCTGACCTGTTCGAACTGATTGAGTATGCAACCAGTTTGAAACTCCATGTTTCGCTGGCGTCCAGCGTCACACCGCTGCTGTCTTCCGGCGCCATGGAACGGGCAAAGCAGGCAGGCGCCTCACGATGGGCGATCAGTCTTGACGGCGCCACAGCGGAAACGCACGATCGCTTCCGGGGAGTCAAGAGATCATTTGTCGACACACAGCGCGCCCTGTATTTTCTCGACAAGCTCAACATTCCCATTCAGATCAACACGACAGTCACAACGTTTAATCAGGACGAACTGCAGGCGATGGCAGACATCGTTGAGATAGCTGGCGCCACGTCATGGAGCCTTTTTTTTCTTGTTCCAATAGGCCGCGCGCAAGCATTCAGCATGGTCAGTCCAGAGGATAACGAACAGATTTTACGTTGGTTGCATCAACAGTCTTTAGTGAGACCGTTCGCGCTCAAAACAACGGAAGCTCCCTTTTTCCGTCGCGTCCAGGAACAGCAGCAGTCAAAATCCGCAGCCAAAAAGCCAGCCAGCGTGCAACAACTGGATCCCTCGCAACGGACTGACCATGCGCAATCCGGATCAACAGGCAGGCTGCAGACGCTGGATCGCTTTCGCCCGAGCCGTTCCGTAAACGACGGCGATGGGTTCATCTTCATATCCCACACTGGAGAAGTATACCCCAGCGGATTCTTGCCTGTCGCAGTCGGGAATGTGTTGCAGACACCGCTGGCAACCATCTACTCCGCGAGTTCCCTGCTTCAGTCTCTGCGTGACCGCAACCTGCGCAAAGGAAAATGTGGACAGTGCGAATTCCGCGACCGATGCGGCGGCTCTCGTGCGCGCGCCTATGCAGTCACGGGAGACCCGCTGGAAAGCGATCCAGCCTGTGCCTATGTTCCACGCGTCGTGAATATGTAGTATCACGCCGTCGGCGAGCCGAACATGGCATTAACGACGGTTGGGCGGCCATTTTTGGCATCATCGACGGCGTTGCTTCCTTCTGACGAGAGGCGATCGCGCAAAGCATGAATGATTTATGCCAATAAGGATACTATATCTACACGTCTCTCGTGTGGGTGATTCTGTTGTTTCGTAAAATGAAATACAGAAAGTCTGGTCAACAGTCAGGCCAGCAGGCGCAACAACCCAGAAATTCCAGTCAACCACTGAGCGAAACGCCGTCCGACGAGTTTCTTCACAGTACATTTACTGAGTTCCTTGAACAAAATCTCACTCTCTTTGAAACCATTCTCGGAGCCAATATGGATCTGCTGATACGGCGATTTGAAATCCCGATTGCCGGGTCGCCCCTCAAATGCGGAATAATCCACCTTGACGGCTCATCGTCCAAAACTGACATCAACAATATTCTCAGCGCATTGATGCTGGACATTGATCCAGATCGGCTGAGTGCACAGTCCCTGTTTCGTGTTGTCTACACGCAATGCATCCCCTATGCGGACATTACCATCAAAAAAACACCCAGTGAGGCCGCAGACTGGATTATATCGGGCAGTTCCATTCTGCTGCTCGATGGTTTTTCCGAAGCAATCGGTCTCAGCACACAGGCGTTCAAGGAAAGAAACGTCGAACAGCCGCAAACGGAACAGGTCATTCAAGGGGCGCGAGAAGCATTTATCGAATCGATCGGCACGAATATTTCACTGCTTCGCAAGCGCATGCGTTCGACAAATCTGCGCATCAACAATCTGCATATTGGCGATGAAACAGCCACAAATGTCGTGTATTGCTATCTTGAAGGCATTGCAAACGAAAAACTTGTGGGCGAAGTAAAAAAACGCCTCGAACTTATAAAGACAGACTCCCTCTTTGGTTCAGGTTATCTGGAGCAGTTCATCGAGGACAGTCCCTATTCGCCATTTCCACAGGTGCAAAACACGGAGCGTCCAGACAAAGCTGTGGCGGCCATGCTGGAAGGCCGCGTGACCATCCTTGTGGACGGCTCGCCCTTCTGTCTGATCGTGCCAGCCGTCTTTTCACAGTTTTATCAGACCACGGAAGACTATGACACGCGTTTTCTGATGGCCAGCATAATCCGTTTCATCCGACTCGTTTCTCTGCTGTTTGCGCTCATTTTCCCCTCGGTATACGTCTCGCTCATCGAGTATAATCCGGAAATGATTCCCACAAAATTCGCTGTGGCCGTGGCGGGTGGACGGGCGGGTGTTCCCTTCCCCGCTATCGCAGAGATATTTGGCCTCGAAATCATTATGGAAATCTTGCGCGAAGCAACCATTCGCCTTCCGCAGCAGATCGGCGGCGCGCTGTCGATCGTCGGCGTTCTTGTCATCGGCGAGGCTGCCGTAAACGCTGGTTTTGTCAGCCCCATCACGGTTGTCGTGGTATCGCTGACAACGATCGGTTCCTTTGCAACACCCGCATACAATGCGGCGATTGCACTCCGAATGCTGCGGTTTCCCCTGATGTTCCTGGCGGGCGTATTCGGTCTTTACGGTGTCATGGTGGGTTTGATCCTGATCACGAATCATCTGATCAAACTGGAGTCATTCGGCGTGCCCTACCTCAGTCCGGTGCTTCCAGGCAACAAGTTCGGAATTCTCGACTCCATCGTCCGAGCGCCTGTCTGGATGATGACGAAACGGCCCAAACAACTGCAAACAGGCGATGTCACCCGCATCGGCGCCAATCCACAAAAAATGAAAACACAATTGGGGCGGCCGCTCGCCCCGGAAACAAAACCATCCAGCGACGGACAAGGTGAAGGCGAATGAAGAAAGCGGCGCAAGACGGCTCTCCTGCCAGGCAGTCTGACAGCAAAAACGCGGCAACATCCCAGAAAGTAAAAGGAGTCACCGTCATTCAACTGGCCATGGCCATTGGTACGGCGATTATCGGCGTTGGATTGCTGGCATATCCGCGTGTCACCGTAAACTACGTCATGACAGCCGCCCCATTGACCACGGCGATCGCGGTGTTCTTTGGGCTTTGGATCAGTCTCGCCATCGCTTATCTGGGTGGTAAACACCCCAAACTCACAATATTTGAATATGGCGATCAGTTGGTCGGCAAATGGATTGGCGGTCTTATACATACACTGATCATTATCAATTTTCTGGGGTTGGCTGCGATCGCCGCGCGCGAGTTCGGGGAAGTTGTTGTTACATCTGTCTTGCAGCGCACGCCAGTGGAGGTTACGGTGCTTACGATGCTCATCCTGGCAGCGACCGCCGCGCGCAACACCGTATTGGTTGTGGTGCGCATCCTTACTTTTTACATGCCCTGGGTGTACTTTCCTGCCCTGATCATCATACTGCTGACGCTCAAGAGCAGCAACTACATCAACCTTCTGCCCTTGTATCACATTACACACCTGAAGAACCTGCTCATGGCGGCAATGAATATTATAGGACTGTTTCAAAACATCTTCATCGCAGGAATAATCATACCCCACATGGTGCATTCGGACAGAGCCTGGAAGGGTGTGCTGGTTGGCGTGGGAAGCGCAGGATCGCTGTACATCATGCTGATGACTGCTACACTTGGCATCTTTGGCGCGGAGGAGATGAAACATATTCTCTGGCCCACACTCGATCTGGCAAAAACAGCAGCCTTACCGGGACTTTTCCTCGAAAGATTGGACCCGATTTTTATAGCCGTTTGGGTCACAGCCGTTTTTACTGGGATTCTCTCCTCCTACTACAGTGCGATCCAGGGACTGGCGCATGTACTGCGATTACGCGATCATCGCATCCTCTCAACGCTCGTTTTCCCCATCATATTTATGCTCGCGTTGATACCCAGAAATATTGCCAATCTGTACGACTACGGGGTAGTGATGGTGATCATCGGAACCTCACTGACCATGGTATACCCCCTCCTGCTTCTTTTGTTCCATCTGTTAAAACGCGGGAAGAAACAAAAAAAAGGTGCGCTGCAGCATGCGTAGAAGAGCAGTGGTATGGGGATCGGTATGTGTATTTCTTGTGTGCGCGCCGCTCCTGTCCGGGTGCTGGGACAGACTCGAAATTGAAGAGCGGGGAACCGTTCTGGGTATCGCCGTCGACCCCGTTCAGGATCAAATGGGCGTTGAATCCATCACAGGCCCCCATGTGAAAGGTTCTGCGAATGGGTTCATCGTCAGCGCACAAATTGCGATACCTGGGAGAATTCCTCTTGGTCCGGCCATAGGAGGCGGGGCAGGAGCAGCGGTAAAACCCGTGTGGATTCTTAGCGCCAGGGGGAAAACGCTCGACGACGCGATGAATCGTTTGCAGGAGGATCTGGCGAATAAACTTTTTCTTGGACAGATGCGCCTTGTGATCGTCAATCAGGATATCGCTGCCACGACAGGCATTCTGCCAGACATTCTGGATTACCTGCGCCGACACGCTGAGACACGCAGGATGTTGTGGC
>JAKADD010000135.1:1741-6777 GCA_021820825.1 Bacillota bacterium | reverse complement strand
GCAGGCGATCGCGCGCTTCAGTCGCTATCGCGTTGCCGATGTGGTGTCTTCGGAACGGGAGTTTCTGATTGATGTCGGTGCGAACACGCCGCCTGTAAAAGGGTTTATCGACCGTGTCCTGTATACGAAAGAACATGGCCGCATGGTTGCTGATCTAAAGACCGGCAAGGTGTTTGCGGCGCGCAATCCGCGCAAGATGCGGCAACTGGTCATCTATTCGCTCGCCTGTGAAGCGATCTACGGCGAACCGGCGCAAAGCGGCTATTTTGACTTCGTCGTGCACGGCGCGCGCGAGTGGGTGGATATTTCCGCAGAGGATCGAGAGCAGGCGCGGGCGTGGGTGCGGGAAAAGTGGGATCAGATCCAGCGTGAACAGTTTCCGCCCAGATACAGTGCGGGTTTCTGCTCCCAGTATTGCCCCTTTCGCTCGCGCTGTCCAGAATACAGCCAGCGCACTGCGCAACGAATTGGTTGAAGAAACGGGAGGGATTTTGTATGGCGGACTCACTCTGCGCGGTGCTGGGGTGTGATCATCCCATCATTCAGGGCGGGCTCGCGTATGTGGGCAACGGACTCCTGGCTGGCGCCGTGTCTGCGGCGGGCGCGTTTGGACAGATTGGCAGCGCGGGCAGATCGCCCGACAGTCTTTCCGATGAGATTGCGATTGCCAGAGAGCGCGCCGGGAACAGGCCGTTTGGCGTCAATCTGCCGATCAGTGAGCATCATGACGTCGCGGACTATGTGGCAGTCATTGAACGGAGCGCGCCGCATCTGCAGGCGGTGAGTCTGTCCGCGGGCAATCCGCGGCCGTACATCGCACGCTTTCAGGCCTGCGGTCTCAAGGTGATTGTGGTTGTGTCGACGGCCGAACAGGCGCACAAGGCGGCGGCGGCGGGCGCAGACGTGATCGTGGCGGAGGGCTATGAGGCGGGAGGACACAATGGTCCGGCAGAAATAACGACCATGGCTCTTGTTCCGCAAGTGGTGCGGGCGGTTTCCGTACCGGTGGCGGCCGCTGGCGGCATTGCGAGCGGCGGGGGCATTGCCGCAGCGTTCATGCTCGGCGCGCACGGTGTACAGCTTGGTACACGCTTTGTTGCAACGACGGAGTGTGTTGCGCACACCCATTATAAGGAGCTGCTCATTCGGGGGGAGGCGGGCGACACCTGTGTGATGGAACGCAGCCTGGGTCGCGTCACACGCGTATTGAAAACGCCGCTTGTAAAGCACATTCTGGAACTGGAGGCGACAAACCCGGACTTTGCCGCGCTGGCCCCCTATATACGCGGTGAGCGCAATCGCCTGGCTGCGATTGCCGGGGAGACCGACGAGGGTTGGTTAAATTGCGGTCAGGGTGTAGGATTGATTGATGAGATCATGCCAGCGTCTGAACTGATCGCGCGTCTGATGGCAGAGGCGCATCTGGCGGTGCGGGCGGGTATGGATATGCTTGGCGCGTGACGAATTTGTAACAGGAGGCGCTGTCAGTGAATGAACAGCAGAAAAAACGCTTGCCGGCCGGCCAGTATCTGACAACCAAATGGCCTGTCCTGCATGCGGGCACAGTGCCGGAAGTCGATTTGGACACATGGACATTTACGATTAAAGGACTGCTTGACAAAGATCTCACTTTGACTTGGGCTGATTTTATGCGTCTTCCCAAAGCGACATACCGCTGTGACATTCACTGTGTGACTACGTGGTCGCGCTTTGACAACGAATGGGAAGGAGTTCCTTTTGGCGCCGTCATGGATCTGGCGCCGGTCGATCCGCAAGCCCGTTATGTCACGGCCTTCGCCGAGCAGGGGTATTCGACAAACATCCCCCTCGAAGAGTTGACCAAGCCAGGCGTGATGTTCGCGTACAGGCACGACGGCATGGCGCTCACGCCGGAACATGGGTATCCGCTCCGTCTGCTGGTGCCGCAACTGTACTTCTGGAAAAGCGCCAAATGGATTCGTGGCATTGAGTTCATGAAAGAGGATCGGCCGGGATTTTGGGAAGAACGGGGCTACCATTTGCTTGGCGATCCATTTATCGAGGATGAGCAGAATCCCGATGGCCAGCGATTTCGCGACGATCCACAGTGGTTTGGCGACGATTCCCCGGAAGCGCTGGCCGCCTGGAAGGAACGCATCCGCAGCCAACGAAACGAGCAGTAAGTGCGCCGCGCAGAACACAGGATCTGATCACTGTCTGTGCACGAGTTGAGTGCCATATGCGGCCGCAAGGGTTCTTTCAGAACACTGTCGACGGCGGCGGGCAGTTCTTCCTGTTCAATCTGCCGATGATGTCCGTTCTGTTCCGCTAATCTCACCCTTTTCACCCATTCAACGGATACATCCATTATCTCGGCGATTTCCAGATAGGACTGGCCCTCTGCATGATATAAAAGCACCGCTGTCTGTTCACGCGGGGGCAGTCTCGCCACACAGCGCCACAACTCTCCGCGATCAAACCGAGCGCTGGCTCCCCATTTTGCGCCGCGGCCGATCTGTACCGGATTGCGGGCGATAGCCAGGACAGCGCTCAGAATGCTATACTCTTGGAAGCATCTTATAAGCGCATCCTGTTTACATGCGCTGTTCGCCTGCGCTTCAAAACGACTTGCCATCCCGAAAAATCGCCGCAGGCGAATTTTCATCCCGGCTGTTGGTGCTGCGCAAGCAGTGAGATTTTGCTTTGCAAAACTCAGACATGGATGTCTATCCCGTTTATTTGGATACAAACGACGCAATCCCGGCAGGGCAGACGCGTTTTTTGCGGTAGAGGAACGGCAATGCGCAGCCAGCGCAACGGGCGGGGCTGAACGCCAGACGATTTGTGAGTCAATGTGATTGGAAGGTGCCTTCATGGATCGGGGGTTGAAAAATTGGATGCTGGCTTCTGTCGCCATCGTACTGGCCGGGATAGGTCGGATCGTCGGCGCGCAGTTTCGGATGTACGGGTTGCGGAACACAGTCTACACACTCGCTGTGGTTGTCGCTGTCATTATGGTCATACGATATCTGGCGCAAAAATGGAAACGATGACAGTTATATTGTGATACACTATAAGTGGTTGACCGATCAGTCAAAGGAGGCGTTTCGCCTTGTCAGACGTAGTTCGCGTGGACAAATCAGAGGGTATCGCCGTCGTCACAATCGCCAATCCACCGATGAATGTGCTGAATCGCTTCGTTGTGGAGTCGCTTTTTGAAACATTTACACGCTTGGAACATGACGACGACGTGACGGCCATCGTCGCCTGCGGCGCTGGGGAGCGCGCTTTCATGGCCGGGGCCGATATCAGGGAGTTTCCGGATGCGCTTGGTCAGCCGGGGCAGGCCAAACAGTTGGCCCTGCGCTTGCATGAAGTCATGAATCTCATTGATCGCTGTCCAAAACCCACGATTGCCGCTCTTCACGGGTACGTGTTGGGAGGCGGGCTGGAACTGGCGCTGGCGTTTGACATGCGAATTTGCGATGAGACCACCCAACTCGGCTTGCCGGAAATCAAGCTGGGTATCTTTCCGGGAGCTGGCGGCACGCAGCGGTTGCCGCGGCTGGTTGGCGAAGCGAAAGCGAAAGAACTCATATTCACGGGAGAGCCGGTGTCCGCTGAGACGGCTTTGGCGATTGGACTTGTTAACCGCGTCGTAGCAAAAGGAGACGCGCTCCGGGAGTCTGTACAGTTGGCCGCAGTGATTGCCGGGCGGAGTCTGCCCGCGCTCAGCCGAATCAAAAAAGCGATTGACGAGGGCCTTGCCGGCACGCTGGCCGCAGGCGTGCTGATTGAGGCGGCGCTCTTTGACGAAGTGTTTCAGACTGCCGACAGCCGTGAAGGCATTGCCGCCTTTATTGAAAAACGCGAGCCTGTTTTCAGGAATCGCTGATTTTCCGGTGCAGAACAAGCGGCATTGGAGGTTGCACCCAGGGTTTTCGCCACGTCTGGATGAACGGGTTGCCTCTGAACATAATCCGGCCCATGATAGGGGTTTATTATAGCATATCGCAATAGGGTCATACAGAAAATGACTCGATTGACCACGCTGTGTTATACTAAGCTGGAATTCCGTTCTTAATCCATAGGGGAATTCCAGTCGGAGGTGAATTCCCGTTACAGTTCCCCAGTTCCTGTGTGCATTCTGACTCTTTGCGCCAGGTATGACGGGAAAAAGATCGGGGAAGATGTGGGAATTGCCACACATGAAGTGTTTAATTTCTTATGGGCAATTGTACTGATTGCGTTAAATGGCTATTTTGTCGCCGCTGAGTTCGCGATTGTGCGCGCGCGGCGAACGCGAATCGAACAGTATGTCCAGCAGGGAAGCCGAATCGCGAAACACGCGATGGACGTCATTTCAAAAATTGACGGGTATCTGTCGGCCACCCAGCTCGGCATTACGCTAGCTTCGCTTGGTTTGGGCTGGACAGCCCAACGATCCATCACCCCGATTCTGGTCTCATTGTTTGCGCAAGTGGGTGGTGTATCGCTGGACGTTCTTGAATTTGTCGCCGCGCTGGCGGCATTTATCCTGGTTACATTTTTGCAGATTGTGTTTGGCGAACTGGCGCCAAAATCGTTGGCGATTTCGCGCGCGGAAACATGGCTGATGGCTTCGGCGTTGCCGCTCAAGGCTTTCTACGGGGTCATGTATCCAGTAATCTGGATCTTGAACAAGACGGCCAGCGGAGTTCTCAGGATGGCTCGCGTGCGGCCCGTCACACCGGGAGAACTCGCGCACTCTGAGGAAGAGTTGCGCATGCTTGTCACGCAGAGTCACGAGAGCGGCGTCATCGATGAAACGGAACGTGAACTGTTCAATAATGTTTTTGCCTTCGCTGATCGCGTTGCCCGCGAGATCATGGTTCCGCGCACGGATATGGTGTGCCTGTTCACAGACCAGACCATTGAAGAGTGTCTGGTGGAAGTGCAGCAGGATCGACATACCCGTTTTCCTCTGTGTGAAGGGGACAAAGATCACGTGATCGGGATCATCCACAGCAAGGATCTGTTTAGCGTCGCACTGCGGCTCACCGTCGCGGAAGCTTCCA
>JAKADD010000135.1:0-1731 GCA_021820825.1 Bacillota bacterium | reverse complement strand
GAGGCGATGGGCATTGATGATGTGCTGAAGGTGCTGCAAAAAGAACGTTCCAGTCTTGCGATTGTCATTGATGAATACGGTGGAACGGCGGGAATGGTCAGCCTGGAAGATGTAATCGAAGAATTGGTGGGAGAAATCCAGGATGAGTTTGATGAAGAACGCCCGCCGATCGAGGAACTGAACGGCTTTCTGTCGATTGACGCCCGCATGCTGATCGAGGAGTTTAACGAACTGTTTGCTCTTTCGCTGTCTGATGAGGATGTCGACACGGTGGGCGGTTGGGTGTACGCACAGCTCACCGAGCCACTGCGGGTAGAACTGGAAGTGGAGCACGACGGCGCCCGCTTTGTGGTTGCGGAAATCGATAACCTGCGCATTACGCGCGTGCATGTGTATCCGCCTTTACAGAACGCAGTTGAAAGTATTGACGACATGGATAGGCGTCGTCTTGCCGAATAGGCGATTATGCGCGCGGTTGTGCAGATCTTGAGTGGGGATGAATGATGAGTGATAAAGTGGCGATCCGCTTTCAGCCGCAGCGCGCGGAGATTGCAGTCGAGCGCGGTCAGAGTATATTGGACGCGGCGCTGTCCGGTAAGCTGAGTTTGTCGCATAAATGCGGCGGTCACGGTACGTGCGGCACCTGCAAGGTACAGATCGAGAGTAAAACAGAATTACCCTGTCCGACGAATCTGGAGTTACGGCATTTGACCGAGGAGCGCATTGAATCAGGGTATCGCCTGGCCTGCCAGTGTAAATTGACAGGCCCTGCGACAGTCACGATTCCTGAAGATCCACTGCGCAGAGTGGTTCGTGAATTGTTGGCGGCGCAGCGCCTGGAAAAACTGCATGAGAATGCCGTCAGTGTTTCAGGAACAGCGACTGAGGCAGATGCGAGGATCCCTCAGTGAGGCGCATAAGACTTGCAAAGACGGGCGGGTTCCGGCGTAAGCGGAAACCCGTCCGGCTCTGTGCGCTCCCGTTTGGCGAGAGCGCTACGGTTGCAGGCCAAGACGCGACATGATGTCGGCGACATAATTCTGTGTTTGCGCAAACGGGGGAATGCCGCCGTACTGCGCCACCGCCGCAGGTCCCGCGTTGTATGCTGCGAGGGCGAGCGCAAGATTGCCATGGTAATGGGTGAGCAGTCCGCTCAAATACTTCATGCCGCCCTGCATATTGGCGAGTGGATCGTAGGGATTGGCGACGCCGAGCATGCTGGCCGTGGCGGGCATGAGTTGCATGAGCCCCATGGCTCCTGACGGCGACGTGGCGTTTGGCTGAAACCCGGATTCCTGCTGAATGACTGCCGCTACAAGGCTGGGGCTGAGACCGTACTGCGGCGCGAGTTTGTCGATCAGGGGCAAAAGCGTTTGGGCAAAGTTTCCGTTTTGTGCGAATGGAACGCCATTCGCCGCTATTCCATTCCCATTTGCAGAGGCGTTCAGGGCGCTTGCCGCTGCAGCGGCGGCGCTGGCCGCGAGGGAGCCGGAACTGGCGGCTGCGCTGGAACTGGCGGTCGCGCCGCCCGTCAGTTGCGCTGTCAGCATGGCCATGAGTACTGCGGGATCCTGTGTGGATGAACTCGTCAATCCGCCTGTAAGGGGATTGCTCATGAAACCGGAGACTGAACTGGATTGGGTCGATCCGGTTTGCCATGCGCCGAGACTGCTTTCCAGCTCACTCTGCAGCAATTGCGCCAACAGGGCGTCTGCCTGTTGCTGTGTCGAA
>JAKADD010000134.1 GCA_021820825.1 Bacillota bacterium | reverse complement strand
CTTCCCCGTGTTGCGCAGGAGTCTGGTCTAAGCCGCTCCTATCTAAAGAATCTCGTCGCCCAGTATACTCAGGGGCGCGTGTTGGGGATCTGGGGAGAACCAATGGTCAATGTGATGCAACTCAATATGGCGATCGTCAGGCGCACCGGACGGTGAACTGCCAATGACTCGGATAAAGCGGGTGATGACGCTTGAATCGGCGAGAGGATGATATCGGGTCGGATGGAGAGCGCGCGCCCGGCAATCTGTTCGGAGGCGAGCCGGGTGTTCTCAAGCTGTTTATCGGCGCGGCGCCAGGAGTCGGCAAGACGTATACGATGCTGCGCGAGGCGGCGGGGCTGCGGGAACGCGGAGTGGATGTGGTTGTGGGGTATGTCGATACGCATGAGCGTCCAGAGACGCAGGAACAATTGGCTGATCTGGAGATCATTCCAAGACGGGTGCTCCATTACCATGGACACGTATTTGAAGAGGTCCATCTGGACGCAATCTGTGCGCGTGCGCCAGAAGTCGTCGTGATTGATGAACTCGCGCATACAAATGCGCCTGGCTCGCTGTTTCCGAAACGCTACATGGACGTCGAGTATCTGCTGGACCAGGGTTTCAGCGTTTTGACGGCAGTCAATGTTCAACACATCGAGGGCATCCACGAGGAGGCTGAGGAGATCACCGGGGTGCGGGTCAAGGAACTCATTCCCGCCTCTTTTGTGACGCGAGCGCGCGAGGTTGAAGTGATCGACGTGACTCCGGAAACGTTGCGCCAGAGACTGCGCGATGGGAGCATCTATGCGCCGGAAAAGGTCAATCAGGCGCTGGACAACTTTTTTCGCAAACCAAACCTGTTTGGACTCCGGGAACTGGCGCTGCGAACGGTGGCGGAGGACGTTGACCAGCGGTTGCAGCAATCCTACGCGCGTTCCCGTATCCAGGGGCCGGTGGGGGCGCGCGAGACGATCATGGTCTGTGTCAATTACCAGTCACGGGCGGCTCAGCTTGTTCAGAGAGGCTACCGGATGGCTCAGCGCATGAAGGCGGATCTATATGTACTCACGGTCTGCAACACGGTGGAAGATCTCCTGAAGGAACGCGATAGGGAGCGGTTGGAGATATTGAAAAAGCTGGCGCACGAGCATGAAGGGGAGTGGATTCTGGAGCCGCAAAACGATCGCCCTATCGGAACGGTGATTGCTGAAGTGGCCAGGAGACTGAATGTCACGCAGGTGGTTATCGGGCAACCGGCGCGGGCGAAGCGCTGGAAACTCATCTGGAATGACGCGCCTGTACGATATCTGTTAAGACACATGAAATATGCGGATTTACGGATTGTGGGATGGAAAGAGGCGGAGCAGGCGCAGGTACACACGGTCGGCCGTGCGCCCGCCGCGGTTGAGTTGCCGTTCCGGATATCCGACCGCAGCGCGACTGCTCCGGAACTTATGCAAGAAGGAAATCGACGGGGCCGTCTGACCATCTATGTCGGCGCGGCGCCTGGCGTCGGAAAGACGTATAAGATGCTTCGCGATGCGCGCGACTGGCGGCGGCGGGGGAAAGATGTGGCGGTTGGACTGGTGGAGACGCATGGACGCGCAGAAACGGCGGCGCAAATCGGAAATCTGGAGATTATATCTAAACGATTGCATCGTCTGCAGGGTCGATTTTATGAAGATCTCGATGTCGATGCGATTCTTAGCCGTAACCCGGACATCGTCATCATCGATGAACTGGCCCACTCGAATGTGCCGGGAAGCATACGTGCAAAGCGATATCAGGATATCGAGTATCTGCTTGAACGGGGAGTCAATGTGGTTACAGCGGTGAACATTCAGCATCTGGAGAGCCTGCACGACAAAGTGGAGCATATCACAGGGATCAAGGTGCGCGAACGGGTGCCAGACTGGTTCATGAAGCTGGCGCGGGAAGTAAAACTCATCGATGTCACACCGGAGACGCTGCAGCAACGGTTGCTTGAGGGGAAAATCTATGCGGATGATAAAATCCAGCGCGCTCTGGACAATTTTTTTCAGATTGCAAATTTGGCGGCGCTGCGGGAACTCGCTCTACTGGAGGTTGCGGACGACGTCGATCAGCGCTTGGATCGCGAACGGGAAAAACCAGGAACGGCGGGCACCGCGACAGAACGGATTCTTGTGTCGGTCAATCATAGGCCGCACTCGGAAAAGCTGATCCGTCGCGGATGGCGGCTTGCCGACCGGATCAAGGCGGAGTTGTGGGTGCTCGTCGTATTGTCGCAGGAAAGCATGTCCGAAGAGGATACGCGAGATCTGGACAGGATTCAGCGGCTGAGCGAACAGTTTGACGCGCGGTTCATCACAAGAAAAGCGCTCAATCAGGGCGTGGGCGCCACGATTGTGGCTGTTGCTGAAGAACTGGGCATCTCCCAGCTCGTTACAGGGCAGCCGTTGCCGCCGATTCGCTTCATCAACCGCTTGCAGGGAAATCCCATCGATTACGTGCTGGACCACGCCGATTTTGTGGACTTGTACATCGTGGCGAATTCCCGGGATTAGGTTGTCAGGGCGGCTCAGCGTGCTCATGATACAGCCTTCCCACAGTATATAACAGTGCAACACTCGTGTATGATATCATAAATGCAACAATGGAGAGATACGATGAATCGCGATGATTTGGCGTTAAAAATCGAATCTGCTGGCGGGCGGCTTTATCTGGTGGGCGGCAGTGCGCGCGACAGACTGCGCGGACTGCCCCCCGTCGATGACGATTACTGTGTGACGGGGCTCTCTGAAGAAACCTTTGCGACGTTGTTCCCCGACAGCCATTCTGTTGGAAAAGCATTTTCCGTATATCGAATGAAGGTTGGGGAACACGTCGTTGAAATCTCTCTTGCGAGAACCGAGAGCAAGGCGGGAATCGGGCATACGGATTTTGACGTCGCTGTTTCGCCGCATATCACGATCGAGCAGGATCTGCAGCGACGCGATCTGACGATCAATGCGCTGGCTTTCGATGTCCTTGCAAAACAGTTGATCGATCCCTTCGGCGGCGTCTCAGACATCCAGAATCATTTGATTCGGGCCGTTTCTCCCGCGTTTTCCGAAGATCCGCTTCGTGTATACAGGGCTGCTCGTTTCGCGGCTCAGTTTGGCTTTGCGATCGATCCGGGAACCATTCTCCTCATGGCCAGGCTGCGTGCAGAATTGACCGCGCTCAGCGTGGAACGCGTCTTTTCCGAGACGCGGCGCGCCCTGCTCAGCAATCAGCCGTCCGTGTATTTTCGCGCACTTATGGAAGCGGAAGTACTGGACGTTCATTTTCCTGAAATCAGTGCACTGTGCGGAGTGACACAACCGTTCAAGCATCACCCGGAGGGGGATGTGTTTGAACACACGATGCAGGTGCTCGATGCGGCCGCCAATCTCACGCAGCGCGAAGAAGTGCGCTTTGCGGCGTTGGCGCACGATCTGGGGAAGGGCGCGACGCCCAGACACCTGTGGCCCGCTCACCACGGCCATGAAGTCAGGGGAACGGAGCTTGTCAGCCGATTGTGCGCGCGGCTCAAGCTGCCTGCAAGCTGGCGGCGGGCGGCGCTGTTTGCTGCTGAATACCACATGCAGGCGCATTGTTTTGAACAGATGCGTCCGGTCAAAGTGGTGGATCTTCTGGAGGCGGCCCACCGCAACCCGCTCGGAGTCGAGGGCTTCGCCGTGGTTGCAACCGCAGACATGCGGGGACGAAACAGGCCCGGGTTTGTACATGAAAATGCAATGACAATGGTGGATCTATGGCGCAGAATGAGGAGTGAGGTTACGGGCCGGAACATCGACTGCGAGGACGGCGGAAAAGCGTTTGGCGAGGCGCTGCGCAAGGCGCGAGCGGATTTTGTGAGCCGTACGTTCAAATTATAAAGGTTGTTCAAAAAGGGGTCAGAACTCCCCGGCGCATTGCTGCGTCAGCGCCAAGAATGCTCCCTCACGCACCCAAATCGTACGCTCAGTCCGCATTCTTGGCTCGCTTCCTTGCACTGCGCGGGTCTTACCTGACCCCTTTTTGAACAGGCTTTTATAGAGAGGGTGTGAAGCCGAATGTTTCAACACGATTTACTGGCGGGCAAGGTGATCGTGATAACTGGCGGGGGAACAGGCCTCGGTCGGGCGATCGGGGAACGCTGTCTGGAACTCGGCGCAAAGCTAGCGATCACCAGCCGGCGCGACGATGTGTTGCGGGATGCTGCGGCGCAGATGTCGGCGTCTGGAGGCGAGGTGTTCTACACCGCCTGCGACGTGCGCGTTCCGGAACAGGTCTCGGCCATGGTGGATGCGGTGATGGAGCAGTACGGGAAAATCGACATTCTCGTCAACAACGCAGCGGGCAATTTTGTGAGTCCTACGGAGAAGCTGTCCAACAGGGCGTTTGATGCTGTGGTGGGAATTGTGCTTCACGGTACTGTAAATTGTACGCTCGAAGTGGGAAAACGCTGGATCGCGGCGGGAACAGGCGGCACGATGTTAAATATTGTGACTACCTACGCATCCTCTGGAGCCGGATCCGGATACGTTGTTCCGTCCGCAATCGCCAAGTCGGGAGTGCTGACACTGACCCGTTCACTGGCAGTGGAGTGGGCCAAATACGGCATTCGCCAGGTGGCCATCGCTCCCGGCCTGTTTCCGACTGAGGGCGCATGGTCGCGGTTGTTGCCGACTGCGGAACTGGCTGAGCAAATTGTCGAGCGTGTGCCCATGCGCAGGGTTGGAGAGAAACAGGAATTATGCAACCTGGCCGCCTATCTTGTTTCCGATCAGGCCGCCTACATCAACGGCGAAGTGGTCGTCATAGACGGCGGCGAGTGGCTGCGTGGAGCCGGTCAGTTCAACGATCTGGAAAGGCTGACAGAAGCGGAATGGGCGGCGCTTTCCACTGTGCGCAAGCGCTGATTCTCCTGCGACGGAGCGCTGTGGGGCTGGCAATTTTCCGCCCGGAACGGTACATTAAATAAGGTGTCTTCATTGCAGATGGGGAATAGGAACTTTCGAGGGGGTTTTCTGTTGGGAAAATTGCTTGAACGGTCAGAACTCGATGTCAGGTACACCTGGTCGACAGAGACCATATTTGCGTCCGACGAGCGGTTTGAAGAAGAACTGCAAGCCGTGAAGACTTTGGTTGAGCAGGATCCATTCGCCGCTGTTCGAGGGCGGTTTGGCGACTCCGCCGATTACGTTTTGCAGTATTTTCGCAATGATCAGGCACACACAGAACGGCTTGGGAAACTGCAGATTTACGCGCATACAAAAGCGGATCAGGATACACGACTGCCCGAGTATCAGGCCATGATGAGCCGTGTTCAGAGTGTCTCCGCCGAGTATGCGGAAAAGGCGAGTTTTTTTGAACCGGAACTCCTGTCGCTGCCTGAAGATCTTCTCCATACATACCTGCAGGACAACGCTCTGGCGGAGCAGCGGCAAATGCTCGACAACATCGTGCGCAATAAACCGCATGTGCTCTCAGCCGAAACGGAGGCGGTCATCGCCTCATTGGGCGATGTGCTGCATGGCGCTGGTCAAACCTTTTCGCAGCTTACAAACGCTGACTTCAATCATGGATCGTTTACCGTCGACGGCACAGAATATGTGGTGACAGACGGGCGTCTGGGACTATTGCTGCGAGATCCGTCGAGAACGGTCAGGCAACTCGCCTATGAGCGTCTTTACGACACCTATCTGGGTCACAAAAATGCGATCGCGGCGCTCTACGCCAACAGTGTCAAGACCGATGTCCGGCTGGCCCGCGCGCGCCGTTTTGAGACGGCAAGGGATATGGCCTTATTTGAAAACAACATCCCCATCTCTGTCTATGACGCGCTCGTAACGGGGGTGCGCCAGAACGCCTTCCATCTGCATCGCTACTTTGAACTGCGGCGCCGACATCTCGGGCTGGAGCGCGTTCGGCTGTACGACAAGTACGTTCCTTTGGCGGAAGCACAGCTGGACGAGTATGCGTATGAGGATGGATTCAATCTCGTCAAAGAAGGGCTTGCCCATCTGGGCGATGAGTACGGCGGCATACTGGACCGCGCCCGCGAAGAGCGCTGGATCGATGTGTACGAGACTCCGGGGAAACGCAGCGGCGCCTATTCAACGGGCTTTTATGCAACCAGCCCCTATATCCTCTTGAACTATCAGGGGAATTACAATAGCGTCTCGACGCTCGCTCATGAATTGGGGCACAGTGTGCACACGTATCTGGCGGGACGCTCGCAGTTGCCCCAGTACTCGGGATACTCCATTTTTCTCGCCGAAATTGCGAGCACAGTGAATGAAACCCTGCTTGTAAATCATCTGCTTGACGTCACGAAAGACCCCTTGGCGCGTGCGACTTTGATCAATCAGCAACTGGACAGTCTGACGGGCACCATTTTCAGGCAGACGATGTTTGCGGATTTTGAATGGCAAACGCATCGGGAGGTCGAGGAGGGACGCGCGCTTACACACGACTCCATGAGCGAGCTGTACGCAGGTTTGAATCGCATCTATCAGGGCGAGGCGTATGAAGAGGATGAGCGTTCTGCGGCAGAATGGTCGCGCATCCCCCATTTTTACCACGCGTATTATGTGTTTCAGTACGCGACGGGCATGAGCGCCGCCTTGGTCTTTGCGGATCGCATCCGCAAAGAGGGTGCGGCGGCAACCGACCGCTATCTGGACTTTCTGCGCGCTGGTTCAAATGACTACCCGCTTGAAGTCTTGCGCAAAGCGGGGCTTGACATGACAAGTCCGGATGTGGTCACACAGGCTCTCGCGATCTATGGGGAACTTGTGGCG
>JAKADD010000133.1:6619-6914 GCA_021820825.1 Bacillota bacterium | reverse complement strand
CAGGTATTCGGCGCGCTCTGGAATCTCCAGATCCATCGCATACTCCACTGTGTGAACCAGCGCGTAATTGTTCAGCATGGCCGCAACATAGTCCAACCGGTCCGTATAGGGGATGATCTGAGTGTACTGCAGACTCTCCGCGAGTTTCTCCGTACCGCGGTGAAGATACCCGATCACCGGGTCTGCGGCGACGATCCGCTCGCCGTCAATCGTGACCACCAGCCGAAATACACCGTGCGTGCTGGGATGCTGAGGTCCGACGTTGAGAATCATTTCTTCTGAATGCAGTGTGCCC
>JAKADD010000133.1:0-6609 GCA_021820825.1 Bacillota bacterium | reverse complement strand
GGGGTGTCCCTTCCACTCGTCCCACATCATGATCCTGCGCAGATCAGGATGGCCTTCAAAATGTACACCCAGGAGGTCGTATATCTCCCGTTCTTCCCAATTCACGCCGGGAAACACCGATGCCAGCGAAGGCAGGGAAGCCGCATTGCGCGGAGTACGCGTCTTTACGGTGATGTAGGTTTTGCGCTTCATCGAATACAGATAGACCACCACTTCGATGTAGTCCTTGTAATCCGTTCCCGCCATCAACTCTACATAATCATACTGATGTTCCTCAAAATCGCGTAAAAAAAGTACAACCTCCCGCCATTTGTGCGCGGCGATGCGGAGCAGCGGTATCGTTTTCGCCGCTCCTGTTTCCTCCACGGCGTCTGCACAGCAGTGGGTCTCGATGCTCGCCTTGATCGAATCGGCGAGGGCGGTGGCCGCCGCCGCCCGGGGATCGGGCGGCGCTGCCGCTTTCGCGGGTTTGGCGACGCTTGCGACCGGTTTCTTCGCTTCCGGAGTTGCCTTCGCTTCCGGAGTTGCCTTCGCTTCCGGAGTTGCCTTCGCTTCCGGCGACGGTACGGTGGAACCTTTTTCCTCTTCGCTCACCTAACCAGTCACCTTCTTTCCGGCCGCTTCCAGGCGAATGCGCTCCTGCAATTTGTTGAGTCCGTAAATAAGCGCCGGCGGTGAAGGCGGACAGCCTGGGATGTACACGTCGACGGGCACGATCTGATCGACGCCCTTCAGAACCGAATAGGACCTTACATAGGGCCCGCCCGCCGTTGCGCAGGAACCCATGGACACCACCCATTTCGGTTCCGGCATCTGATCGTAGAGACGACGGAGCAGCGGCGCCATTTTCTTTGTTACGGTGCCAGCCACAATCATGACGTCCGACTGGCGGGGCGACGCGCGAAAGATGATGCCGAAACGGTCCAGGTCATAGTGCGACGCCCCTGCGCCCATCATTTCAATCGCGCAGCAGGCAAGACCGAACGTGAGCGGCCACAGGCTGTTGCTGCGCGCCCAACCTTTCAACTGTTCAAGGCTGTTGACCATGACGCCAGAGCGGCGCAATTCCAGTGACTCAGTCGGCGTGAACCCTTCATATTCGATGGTCGGGAGATGCACTGACGAGTTCATTTCCATTCGAGCACCTTCTTTTTCCAGGCATAGACGAGTCCAATAACCAGCAGAAAAATAAAAATAAGCATTTCGACAAAACCGAACGCGCCAAGAGTATGGTAGGCCACCGCCCACGGGTACAGGAACACAATCTCAACATCAAAGACGACAAACAGAAGCGCAAACAGATAGTAGCGGACATTGTATCGGCCGCGCGCATCCCCGATCGGCTCCAGACCGCTTTCATACGTTGTGAGTTTCGCACGCGTTGGATTGTTGGGACGCAAAAGCGGTCCCAGTACGACGAGCGCTCCAATAGGCAGCAGTAAACCAAGCGCTAAAAAAATGAGGACGAATACAAAGTTATTGGAGTAAATCAACCAGTCACCCCCAAACACCATGGTTGCTGTGGCGGACCAGGCATGCGGACTGCTACAGTCGCCTGTCATCCTATGAGACAGTATTTCTCATAATGAGCCACGGTTATTATAACAAAGGGAACGCGGCTAGTAAAACCATCCGTCTGGACTATCCCCCCTGTAATGTACCCAAAAAAGCGCCGCATGGCGTGGATTTCTCCACGCCATGCGGCGCACAGAGGGAAATGGTGCCGCATTACCTACATAACAGTCACATCATTCGCTGTTTGATCAAATCTCCGTAACGGCCCGACAACTCCGCGGCCTCCAGCCGATTCAGCGCACGCTGTAAGGCGGCTTCGGCGCGCAGGATGTCCTCCTCGTTGCCGTGTTCGGAGATACGCTTCTGCGCGCGTTCCTTGGCTCGGTTCGCGCGCTCAATATCTACCAGAGAGCCCACTTCCGCCGTTTCGACCAGCAGGGTGATTCTGTAAGGCACAACCTGAAGAAACCCAGACGTCACCGCTACAAAGTCCTCTCCTTCCGGCAATTGCACCTTGACAATGCCAGGCCGCACAGTCGCGGACAGGGGTGCGTGGCGCGGCAATATACCGAGCTCTCCCCCGCCGCCGCGGAGTGACACCATATTGACATCAACCGTAAGCACTATTCGATCCGGCGTCACGACTTCAAAGGGCACCGTCACGCTGCCACCTCCTCACGAGTTCCGGTTGTGACTGGGTGTCTCAAACCAGGACGCCGTCCTGTTCCGCTTTTTCAAGCACATCTTCGATGGCGCCGCAATAACGGAAATACGTCTCGGATATGTCATCGTATTTCCCGTCCAAAATTTCCTTGAAGCTGCGGACGGTGTCTTTGACGGGAACGTATTTGCCCGGCAGTCCGGTGAACTGTTCGCCCACAAAAAATGGCTGGGACAGGAAGTTTTGAATCTTGCGCGCTCTGTTCACGGCGAGCTTGTCATCGTCGCTGAGTTCGTCCATCCCGAGGATAGCAATGATGTCCTGCAGTTCCCGATAGCGTTGAAGAATCTGCTGGATGCCGCGCGCCACGCGGTAGTGTTCCTCGCCCACGATGTCGGGAGAGAGCGCGCGCGATGTGGAAGCCAGTGGATCCACGGAGGGAAACAGACCCATGGACGCGAGTTTGCGATCCAGGTTGGTCGTGGCGTCCAGATGGGCGAAGGTGTTCGCTGGCGCTGGATCCGTATAGTCGTCGGCGGGAACGTAAATCGCCTGAATTGAGGTGATTGACCCGCGAATGGTCGAGGCGATGCGCTCCTGCAGTTGGCCCATCTCCGTGGCGAGTGTCGGTTGGTACCCGACGGCGGACGGCATCCGGCCAAGCAGAGCCGACACTTCTGAGCCTGCCTGGGTAAAGCGGAAGATGTTATCGATGAACAGCAGCACATCGCGCTGCTCGACATCGCGGAAGTATTCGGCGATGGTGAGTCCGCTCAGTGCGACGCGCAACCGCGCGCCCGGCGGTTCATTCATCTGGCCAAAGACCATGCTCGTCTTCTCGATAACGCCGGATCCCTTCATCTCGTAGTAGAGATCGTTGCCTTCCCGCGTGCGTTCGCCAACACCGGCAAAGACGGAATATCCGCCGTGCTCTTTGGCGATATTGTGAATCAATTCCTGAATCAGAATCGTTTTGCCGACGCCTGCGCCGCCGAAGAGTCCAACCTTCCCGCCCTTCAGATACGGAGCGAGCAGATCGACGACCTTGATGCCTGTTTCAAACACTTCCGCTCTGGTTGTGATCTCGGAGAACAGCGGAGCGTCGCGGTGAATCGGCCAATGCTCCGTGACCTCGACGTCACCTTCGTTGTCAATCGCCTCACCGAGGACGTTAAAGATTCTGCCCAGCGTCTGCGGACCGACCGGCATCCGGATCGGATACCCTGTATCCGCCACTTCAGTGCCCCGGATCAGCCCGTCTGTTGACGACATCGCCACTGTGCGCACGATGTTGTCGCCCAGATGCAGCGCCACCTCAAGCGTCAGACGAATGGACACCTCGCCGTTCCACTCGATGCGCAGCGCCTGATTGATCGCCGGAAGCTGCCCCGTCGGAAACCGCACGTCTACAACAGGACCCATAACTTGCACGACCTGTCCTTTGTTCAAGGAATCTCCTCCTAACGCGTCTGTTGCTATTTGAGTGCTTCAGCGCCGCCAACCACTTCGGCGATCTGTGTGGTGATGGCAGCCTGCCTTGCGCGGTTCAGGGCGAGAGTGAGCGAGCCGATCATGTCTTTTGCGGCGTCTGTCGCATTGCCCATGGCGGTCATGCGCGCACCGTGTTCACTCGCCTTGGCGTCGAGCACCGCCTGGTACACAAGCGTTTGCGCGTATTTCGGCAGCATGGCCGACAACACGGTCTCTTCATCTGGCTCGTACAGATAATTCATGTGACTCTGGCTCTGGTCCTCGTGGATTTTGCTGAGTGGGAGCACTTTTTTGAAAACGGTCTTCTGTGTGACCGCGTTGATAAATTCATTGTAGACCAGATACAATTCATCGAACTCCTCATTGCCATACGCCGCGATCACCTGCGCAGAGAGCGCGCTGATGTTCGGATACTTCGGCGAATCGGGCAATCCGGTTACTTCCCCCCCAAGCGGGTATCCCTTGCGGCGGAAGAAGTCACGTCCTTTGCGCCCAACTGCAAATATGGTGTAACTCGAGTTATCCTTGTTACGCGTTTCCTGAAGGATTCGCCGTATCACATTGGCGTTGTACGCCCCCGCCAGGCCACGATCGGCTGTGATCACCAGATAGCCCGTTTTGCGGACAGGGCGCTCGGCGAGCAGCGGGTGCTTGACGAAGTGGGCGTGCCTGGAGACATCGGCCAACATGGCCTGCAACTTCTCGAGGTACGGTTTTGACAGTTGCACTGCCTCTTGAACACGCCGCAACTTGGAGGCTGCCACCATCTCCATCGCTTTGGTAATCTGCGCGGTATTTTGGAAGCTCTTGATACGACGGCGGATTTCTCTCGGGTTCTGTGGCAAAGCATTCACCGCCTTTCAGCCGTAAGGATTAGTTAAGCCACGAATGTTGTTTTAAATTTGGCCACGGCTTCCTTGAGGCTGGCCACGGTGTCGTTCGACAGTTGTTTGGTCGCAGCGATCGTTTCCAGCAACTCCGCATGATGCGAATTCAGATAAGCGAGCCACTCTTCTTCGAAGCGACCGACAGCGGAGATGGGGATGTCGTCTACATGGCCATTAACAACGGCCCACAGCGACGCCACCTGCTTCTCTGCGGACAGCGGCGCATACTGGCCCTGCTTGAGGATTTCCACGGTGCGTTCGCCGCGGGCCAGCCGGGCTTGCGTAGCCTTGTCGAGATCGGAACCGAACTGGGCAAACGCCTGCAGTTCGCGATACTGGGCCAGATCAAGACGCAGTGTGCCTGCGACTGATTTCATCGCTTTAACCTGCGCGGAGCTGCCCACACGCGAGACGGACAGACCGACGTTCACCGCCGGACGGACTCCCGAGAAGAACAGGTCGGATTCGAGAAAAATCTGTCCGTCTGTAATTGAAATTACGTTTGTCGGGATGTAGGCGGAAATATCCCCTGCCTGCGTTTCAATAAAGGGAAGGGCTGTCATCGATCCGCCGCCGAGCGCGTCGGATAGCTTGGCGCTCCGTTCAAGCAGGCGGGAGTGCAGATAGAATACGTCGCCGGGGTACGCTTCGCGGCCTGGCGGCCTGCGGAGCAGCAGCGACATTTCCCGATAGGCGGCTGCCTGTTTGGTCAGGTCGTCGTAAATGATCAACGCGTGCTCGCCGTTATACATGAAGTGCTCGGCCATGCTGCACCCCGCGTAAGCGGCCAGATACAGGAGCGGCGCAGGATCGGACGCGTTGGCCGCCACCACGGTCGTGTACTCCATCGCGCCGTATTTGCGGAGCGTTTCTACGACCTGGGCCACGGTGGACTGTTTTTGCCCGATGGCCACATAGAAGCACTTCACGCCGTTGCCCTTCTGGTTGATGATGGTGTCGATGGCGATCGCCGTTTTGCCGGTCTGGCGGTCGCCGATAATCAGTTCGCGCTGTCCGCGGCCGATTGGAATCATCGCGTCAATCGACTTGATCCCCGTCTGCAGCGGCTCATACACGGAACGCCTCTCGATGACGCCCGGCGCCTGTGATTCCATCGGACGAAACGCATCCGTTTCGATGGGGCCGCGGTTATCAAGCGGCTGACCGAGCGGATTTACGACGCGGCCCAACAGCGCCGGCCCCACGGGCACCTGCGCGATGCGACCCGTGCGTTTGACTTCGTCGCCTTCCCTGATGCCCGCCATAGAACCGAGCACGATGACGCCGACGTTGTCCTCCTCAAGGTTAAAAGCGAGACCGGACACGCCGTTGCGAAACTCCACCAGTTCGCCCGCCATCACTTTGTCGAGGCCATAGATGCGCGCAATCCCGTCGCCCGCCTGCAGTACAATACCTGTCTCATATTCGCGAATCTGCGTTTCAAACTGCTCGATCTGCTGACGGATCAGAGCACTAATCTCGTCTGGACGAATACTCACAACTGTCCCTCCTTACCAACTCGACCGCCCGAAAGCGTATGGGCGAAATCTGTGAGCATTCCTTTTAGCGTTGCGTCAATCACCCGATTGCCTATGCGCAGCTTGTATCCTGCAATCAATTCCGGTCGCACCGTCACTTCGGCGCTGACGCTTTTATCCAACTGCGACCCAACGATGGACGTGATGCCGTGCAGTTGTTCCTCGTCCAGGCTCTCGGCGCTCTCCAGTTCAATCTGCAAACGGCCGCGGCTTTCATTGGCCAGATTGTGAAAGGCGACAGCCAGCGCCTGGATGTACTCGCCGCGTTCACGCACAAAGAGCAGCCGCAGCAAGCGCTGGAGCAGCGGCGGTACGGCGTCGCCGAAAATGCTCTCCAGCGCGCGCGTCTTTTCATCCACAGGCAGTACAGGATGGACCAGCACCGTCAGGAGATCAGGCACAGCGCGCACCGCTTGCGCAACCATCTGCAGCGCCTGGTCGACTGCCTCTACCTGATCCGCATCCCCTGCCGCCGCAAACAGGGCGCGCGCGTACCGGTTTGTCACCGCACCGTTCA
>JAKADD010000132.1 GCA_021820825.1 Bacillota bacterium | reverse complement strand
CAAAAAACAACGACAAGAGATTCGGGATCGTTTGAAGGCGCAACATCAAGATGTTGGCGCGGATGACGAGTATTTCGCGATCCTGCTGAGCGAATATAAAGAACTGGAAAGTTTGCGAGGGAGGGCCGTTAGTGTCTCTGACGCCCCTGATTCGTAACACTTTTTACGATGGCCGGAGTTTTCAATTTGGCACGATATGGACCATTGCCGATGAACTCTTATCCATTCCGGACGCCGATCGAGATGGGAGCCGTATACTGCACGAGGCTAGAGCCGTTCTTATCGTCGCCAATAATCAGTCCAATTCAGACCTCTTGACACCGGTTATTACCGTAGCGCAATTGTCACATCGAACCGATGTTCGAAGGAGAGGAGATGTATTGCTCCTTCGGGATCGTGATGGCGTGCGCGTTGACTCCATTGTTCGCTTGCGATTGCTGCAACCTGTGTTAAAAGTAGACCTTAAGAGACACGTTGGAACCATCAGCGAGACCGCGGGTGGCGAGGTACTGGTTACTATCGAAGAGATGTTCGGACTTGATGAATAAGAAAAATAGCATCAAACAAGCAATCGGATGGCAGCCATTTACAGGAGGCCATCCGATTTTCCTTGTCGTACCGGGCTTTTCTTGTGGAGCGGATGACGGGATTCGAACCCGCAACTTTCAGCTTGGGAAGCTGACGCTCTACCGTTGAACTACATCCGCATCTCTGTAATTGCAGGCTTTATTATAGCGTCCTGGCGCCGCGTATGCAACTTTTGCAGATTTGTGCTGGACGGGGTTGGGAAGATGCACCACACAAATCAGGATTTCGGTTACAATCAGGAGAATACCGGCAACGTAAAAACAGAGAGGGTAGTGAGATCGTGAAGGTTGCGTTGTTTGTTACCTGCCTCGTCGACCAGTTCTATCCACAGGTGGCTGAGGCAATGATTGCAGTCTGCAATCGACTGGGCGTATACGTAGACTTTCCCGAAGCGCAAACCTGCTGTGGGCAGCCAGCGTTCAACAGTGGATACGTCGACGCCGCCCGGTCGGCGGCCATGTCTTTGCTCGACGCATTCGCTGAATACGATTACGTGATTTCGCCGTCCGGTTCTTGTACAGGCATGATTCATCACTATTATGCAAAGCTGTTCGACGATGATCAGGCGCACCGTGCAGCGGCCCGGGATCTCGCAGACAAGACATATGAATTCTCGCAATTTATCGTCAATGTTCTCGGTGTCACTGATCTGCACGCCACTTTTCCATACAGTGTTACATACCATCCTCCATGTCACGGAACACGGCTTCTCGGGATTCGCGACGAGCCGTTGCGGCGCCTGTCTCAATGTGTGTCCGGTGTACCGACACATTGGCGGCCACTCGTACGGTTCCGTCTATCCCGGACCGATTGGCGCCGTTCTGACGCCGCTGCTGAACGACGATCCCGAGTTCGCCGACTTGCCCTTTGCTTCAAGCCTCTGTGGAGCCTGCTATGAAGCGTGCCCTGTGAAGATTCCTTTGCATGACATGCTCGTGGCCCTGCGTCGTCGGCAGATGGAGCGAGGTCGCGGAAAAAGCAGTGAACGACTGGCGTACCGCGGCTATCAACTGGCCTTTTCAAGTGCTCGCCGCTACAGGGGAACGTTTCGTTTGGCGCGGATGGCGCAGTCAGTCCTGGGTGTCAAAAATGGCCAGCTGGATGCGCAGCTTGGTCCTTTGCGAGGATGGACTGCCACGCGCACGGCGCCTGCGCTGGCAGAAAAGTCTTTTCGGAATCGCTTTGCCAGTCTGAAACAGGATGTCGCGACAGCCGATTCCGTTGGTCAGGCGACACAGGAACCCGGTGACGGAACTCAGCCGACAAACGCTCCGGCCGCTGTGATGCGCGATGAATGAACAGGAGTTTCTAATGCGCATCGCCGCCCGTCTTGGGCGCAAACACCCGGAGGCGGCGCTGCCCGGACGCGCGGTGGTCGGCGCGGCTGGCTTGCGCAGCATGCGCCGCATCACTCGGGAAGAAATCACCGCGCAGTTTTGCGCGGAACTGGAAGCGCAGGGCGGAGTGTCCATTCGCTGCGCGAGCACAGGCATTCTGCAGGACGAACTGTCGCACATTGTGCTGAGCCTGTCGCCACAGCGTGTCGCATGGTGGGAAGATGGTCTTGCTGAGTCGTTGCAGCTCGACCGCAGGATATATGACCATCTATACGACCATCCGCAGGAACGGGAAGCAGTGAGCGACACTGCGCGCGGGGACTGGTTGGAGAGAACGGCCAGGGCCGATATCGGGATTACGGGCTGTGACTATGCGATTGCAGAGACAGGAACGGTCGTTCTGCTTGCGGGTCGCAACCGGGGCCGCTCGGTCAGCTTACTGCCTGGTGCGCACATCGTACTCGTGCGGGGAAGCTGCATCCGGATGCACATGGGGGATGTGCTGCATGAACTGTCTCTTCTGCCAGATCGTACGGGAACGTCGCTTCCCGCCGTCAACTTCATCAGCGGACCTAGTCGTTCCTCTGACATTGAAAACGATCTGAGCATAGGCGTGCACGGACCGGCGGCGCTGTTTGCATTAATTCTGGAAGACTGACCACCTTCGGTGACTGTCGGTGCGCCGGAACAACGCCCCGGTTGCTGACATCAGAGCGCATTGCAGACCGCTTTGTCCCCCGCATTGATCTCACGCGTCTGATGGGTGATCCACAGTTCAAGCGTCAACAGTGTGAACAGCAGGCGACCCGCCCGCTCTTGCTGGGGCGGGGAAGCAAGGAAAAGCGCGTGGATGCGGTCACCATACATATCGCGCGTCAGAGCGCTTTGCGAGAGTAGCACGGAGCGGGCGTATTCATGCCATTCGCCAAACAGCCAGGCGGAGATGGGCACCGTAAACCCGATTTTGCGACGCCAAATCGCGGACATGGGCACAATCCCGGACAACGCATGGCGTACGATCCGTTTTCCGCCCATGTTTCTTTTTTTGTAATCTGGGCAACCCAGCGCAAAATCGACAATCTCCCGGTCAAGGTAAGGAACGCGAAATTCAATCGAATGAGCCATCGAGATTTTGTCGGATTTGGCCAGTGTGTTATCTGGAAGCCAGGTGAGCAGGTCGAAGAGCAGCATTTGTTGCAGCTTGCTGGACGACCCTTCGCGGACCATCCTCCATGATTCTTCCGTCAGCGCAAAAAACTGGTCAGAGCGGTCAGCGGTGAGCAGAGCGGAGCGCTCGCTCGGGGTAAACACACCGCCGACACCCTGATACCAGTCCGACGTCTCCTGAAGCGAACGGTCGAGGACCCCGGTTCCTCGACCGTTCAGCTTTAGCAACAACGCATGCAGAGACTGCCTGAGCGACCGGGGCACTCGCTGAAGCGCCTGCAGCCATGCCGCCTGCCCGTACACTGAGTACCCTGCGAATAACTCATCCAGCCCTTCACCGCTATAGACCACCTTACAGCCCTGTTTTTTTGCCATGCGAGCGGCGAACCACAGGGGAATCGCTGTCGGATCTGCAATGGGTTCATCCAGATCCGCGACGATTTTGGGCAGCGCTTGAAGCGCCTCTTCTCCACTGATGATCTCAATCAAATGATTGCTCTGAAATTTGCGCGCCACCTGCATCGCTTGGTGAATTTCGCTGTATTCGGTGCGGCGAACACCAGAGTGAGGCCGTTCAAAGGCCACTGTGATCGCTGTGTCGGGCGCATTGTCTGTAAATTGACGCCGGATGGCCAGAAGCGCGGTGGAATCCAGACCACCGCTCAGAAGTACGGCGCTCTTGACTTCCTTTGCCTCCTGACGGCTGACGGCGGCAACGATCAGTTTCCGGAGAGTGCTTGCAGAAGATAGGCGTGCGTGCGGATGCGACCTTTTCTTTGAAATCGCAAATTTTGGTTTCCAATACGGCTCGCACTTCAGATGCCCGCGCAGGACTTCCGCACTGTGCGCGGGGAGCACTCGCTGAATCCTGGGGTCTAAGGTGCGTGCGCGAGGGGTGAACCGAAAGGTATGATAGGAGAGCAGCGCCTGTTCATCCCATACGGCCGGTTCGTCCAGGACGACCGAAAACGCCTGAAATTCTGACGCAAACGCCCAATGTGAGCCAAGATCAGCATAGTACAGCGGTTTGACGCCCATCCGATCCCGCGCGACAAACAGCGCGCCGCGCGAGTTGTCCCAAATCGCCAGCGCGAAGATGCCTTCCAGACGAGTCGTGCACCGTGCGCCCACCTCCTCATACAGATGGAGAATCACCTCAATGTCCGATCCCGTGGCGAATCGATGTCCACATTCCGTCAGTTCAGTGCGCAACTCATCTGCATTGTAAATCTCTCCGTTGCAAATGAGCGCCAACGTATGATCCTCATTCCAAATGGGCTGATCGCCGCCGCCCACATCGACAATCGCCAGTCGAACCATGCCCATGTCTATGCCAGGCTGGTGGATGAATCCACGTCCGTCAGGTCCGCGATGACGCATTCGCTCCAACATCCGGCGCAGTGGGTCGCTCATTGAATGAAACGGTCTATTTTTTGCAACGATAACCGCAATTCCACACATGCAGTCGTGTCTCCTATTTTCAGATGATCAATCAGATGGTCAATTAGTAGAATGGTATACTAATTTTCTGAAGAGAAGCTGGTCATCTGCGATCATCGGATCTGAGCGGACCGCACGACAGGAACCTTACAGGATGAACCGCAGTATGTCTGCAACATCTTTCCTTTTGGGTGTTGCGGGGTTTTCGGCAGGATAGCCAAGAGCAATGACCATATTCATATGGCGGTCGCAGCCGATGTCGAGAAACTCTTTGATGCTCTGTTCGGCAAACAGCACAGGTCCCGTCATGGGACAACTCCCCAGGCCCATGGCATGCGCGGCCAGCAGCAGATTTTGGGCGGCGAGACAACTGCTTTTTGTGCTCTCCATATCCCAGGTCTGTTGTGAAACGAACTGCAGAGGATCGAATATCCTATCGCGAAACTTCGAAGCGTAGGGTGTCGACAGAACAACCATCAAAGCCGGCGCATGCTCAAATGCGGTGGCGTAAGGACCAAATGACCGGACGAGCAGGCGCGCCTCTTTTTCCAGTCCGCGACGCGCAGCATCGTTTGCTGATTGGTGTATTTTTTCCCAGGTTATTGCGGAAATTCTGCGAATCTTGTCGGAGTTCAGCACGGCGATAAATTCCCATGTCTGTGAATTGGTATCACTGGGCGCATGGCGGGCGCAGTCAACGAGTTCCCGGATGATGTCGGCTGGAACGGGCGTTGGCTGGAATCGTCTAATGCTGCGCCTGTCTCTGATGATCGCTTTGAATGCTGATGGATCCATCCCATACACAGCCTCTCTGTTGTCATACACGGACGGTCCCTTTCTTGCTGAGGGATTTCGTGTTTTACTTATTCTAGTTCATCACGACGATTCTTGCTTGAGAATGGTGTTCCTATAGGAGAATGATTCATGGATGCAGCCATCATCGTGGAGGGGAAACATGACAGAGAGCGGTTGCTGCCCATGGTAAATGGGAATACCCGCATTTTCTGCACGTTTGGCATCCCGACTCACGGTTTATTGATGCAACTCAGAGCGCAGACCGCCAATGTCCAGGTCTACATTTTTTCTGACAGCGACCAGGTTGGCAAGCGCATTCGCGCCATTCTTGGCGAGGAGTTTCCGGATGCGATCCACCTGCATACAAAGGCAGAGTATCGTGGCGTGGAGAACACACCGCTGGAGTACCTGCAGCAACTGCTCCTGAAACACGAATTGCTGCGGACGGACTCCGTGTAGACTCTTTACCTGGCTGGCGCGCGCATGTGGTCAAGCTGAACCGCGTATAGTGGAAGAGCATGGCAATCCACTGGAAGGGGCGGACAATGTGCGACAGAAACGAGGTGCAGAGCGCAGCAGAAAAGGGTCCACGCGCGCAATCGGCGGGCGGCCCAGAGAACCGCGGGGGCGGGAGCGGGAGCGGATAAACAGGCCGGACCCCATTGTGTGCGTGGCCCGTCCTTTTGCGCTCGCACGCGACGGCGAACGCGTGGCAAAATACCATACAGAACTTGTCGTTTTGCAGAACGAACTGTGGAAAAAATCCACTTCCGGGCTCTCTGCCGCGCAAGAGATGCGACGCACGTCGCTGGTGCGCCAGGAGAGCGCGAATTTCGTGCGGCAACTGGCAGCCATGATGTCGCGGGGAGAAGGTCAGGCACTGCTGTTTGACACTCCTGATGGCGCTGCGGTGGGGTATGTGTTTGTCACAGAGACGATTGAACCGCTGAGCGCAGAGCGCACAGGCATCATCGCGGAGATGTATGTGGAAGAGACGTTGCGGGGGCGCGGTGCGGGAACGCAGATCTTGCAGGCGGCGGAACGCGCACTAAGCGGGAGGGGCATCCGTATATACCAGATATTTGTGACAAAGGCAAACGAAAAGGCGGTCGATCTGTATCAAAAAAACGGCTATGGCATTGTGGACTATCGGATGATCAAGCACACGCAGCACACGTAGCAGACACTTGTGACCGACCACTGCACAGACCGCCGTCGCGGTGCTCGACACGGACCAAAAAAAGTCGTTGCAAGCTCCCCATTTTAGCCATGGCGAGATTCAGTATGATACTATGGAAGGAAGAGGAGGCGCGCAATGTGGACAAAGTTTATCCCTCAGCGGCGGCGGCAATCAAGGACATAGAAACGGGCAATTCGCTGTTGGTGGGCGGGTTTGGGCTGGTTGGCATTCCGGAAAATCTGATCGCCGCGCTGCAAGAGAAAGATGTGAACCAACTCGTCTGTATCAGCAACAATTGCGGCGTAGACGATTTTGGTCTTGGTTTGTTGCTGCGCAACCGCCAGATTAAAAAAATGGTGTCTTCGTATGTCGGAGAAAATAAAACGTTCGAACGCCAGTTCCTCAGTGGCGAACTGGAGGTGGAACTGGTTCCGCAAGGAACGCTTGCAGAACGGATTCGCGC
>JAKADD010000131.1 GCA_021820825.1 Bacillota bacterium | reverse complement strand
GGCAGCGATCGTTCCAGCCTCATATCCGACTTCCATAAATAGATTCGCTGCCACTTGCAAAATTGTATCCGATGTAGGAGCATCCTCCGAACTGACCCGAGGGCGCCCCGGAGGCCGCTGGTGTGACCGCTGCATGACTCTTCGCCTCCCGTTCCGTTCATACGGATAAGTGTACCACACACAGGGCTCTGAAAAAAAATCGGGAGCGCCAGGATATCTTGCGCGTCCAGAACCTTTCTGTATACTGAGGGGTGTATGGAACGCGGTGCGCTATTGCGGGAAACAGTTAGAGGAAGGAATGCGCTCATGCCGATTATGGATGTAAACGCCGACCTTGGTGAATCATTTGGGCGCTACTCGGTCGGCGACGATGACGCCTTGCTGGCGATCGTCTCGTCTGCCAATATTGCCTGTGGGTTTCACGCGGGGGATCCGCACGTCATGGCCAGAACGGTAAACCGCTGCGCAGAACTGGGCGTGCGCGTCGGTGCTCATCCTGGATTTCCTGATTTACAGGGATTTGGCCGGCGCCGTCTGCCCATGTCTGCGCAAGAGATCGAAGACATCACACTCTACCAGGTTGGTGCGCTTGCGCTTTTCGCGGAATCGGCGGGAACGCCTCTTCGCCATGTCAAACTCCACGGGGCGCTGTACAATTGGGCAGCGTATGACGAAGAGATCGCGGCGGCCGTTGTCGCAGCTTTGCGCGGTTTGCGGCAAACCCTGATTCTGTACGCCCCCGCTGGCAGCCCTATGGTGCGGGCGGCAAATGCGGTCGGGCAGCCGGTATGGCAGGAGATATTTGCGGATCGCAATTATGAGTCTGATGGAACGCTGACAGAACGCACTCATCCGCTTGCGCTGCTGCACGATCCAGGCGAGATGGCGGAGCGACTGCGCCAGACCTTGCAAACAGGCGCCATCCGCTGCAGAACGGGCGAAACACTGGCCGTGACAGTCGATACGATCTGTGTTCACGGCGATGGACCAACAGCCGTGGCAGCGGCGGAGGTGGTCAGAAACACCGTTCGTTCGCACGGCTGCACGTTGGCAAACGAAACGCAATAGTCGACTGTCGCGCATTGCTGTCTCGCACTGACAGTCGCGCACTGCACACGCGCGTTGCAGTGCAGGAGGGGGCGCTTTGATGTGGCCAGTGTGCTGGTAACGGGCGGAACCGGTTTTATTGGCAGACACCTCATTCGACAGTTGCTGGATCGCGGCGACAATGTGGTTGTGGCGTCCAGAAATCCCGCACAGGCGGAGGAAATGTTTGGCCATGCGGTGCTCGCTGTGGATCTGAACAGCCGGAACGTCGCCTCACGGTTGCGCGTTGACGCAGTCGTCAATCTCGCGGGTGAGCCGCTCAGCGCCCGCTGGACAACTGCCCGTAAACGCGCAATTTTAGCGAGCCGGCAGAGCGCGACGAATCGCGTGACAGATCTGATCGGGCAACTGGACGCGCGGCCTGAAGTGTTGGTGAGCGCTTCTGCAGTCGGCTATTACGGCGCCAGTGAAACGGGCGCATTCACTGAGCAGAGCGAGCCTGAGAACCGCGATTTCCTGACCGACGTGACTGCCATGTGGGAGCGCGCAGCGAATCGCGCCAGGGAGTTCGGAACGCGGGTGGTCAGCGCCCGGTTTGGAGTGGTTCTCGGCGCCGATGGAGGCGCGCTTGGCAAGCTGGCGCTGCCATACCGGTTTTACCTGGGTGGGCCGATCGGTTCGGGGCGCCAGTGGGTGTCCTGGATTCACATTGAGGACACCGTGCGCATGATTCTCTGGGGAATGGATCAGACGCATATCGCTGGACCCCTAAACGTCACGGCGCCGGAACCTGTTCAAATGCAGGAGTTCGGCAGGACGCTTGCGAAGATTCTTCGTGTTCCCCACTTTGCGCCGGTTCCTGCGTTCGCCTTACGAGCGCTGCTCGGGGAGATGGCTGATCTTGTCCTGACTGGACAGCGCGTGATTCCAGAAAAAGCGCTCGCAGATGGTTTTTCGTTCCGCTACGCGGTATTGTTGCCAGCGCTCCGCGATTTGCTGAAACGCGATTTGCTGTAAGAACCTGTTCAAAAAGGGGTCAGGTAAGACCCGCGCAGTGCAAGGAAGCGAGCCAAGAATGCGGACCGAGCGTACGATTTGGGTACGTGAGGGAGCATTCTTGGCGCTGACGCCGCAATGCGCCGGGGAGTTCTGACCCCTTTTTGAACAACCTCTGTAAGCAGTTCGGACCAAAAACCGGCGGTAAAATTACCTGTTGCCAAATTGGTCAAAACGGAGTAGTCTGGACGCAAAGAGAGGAAAGGATTCGCGGTAGTCCTGTACGTCTTTGATAAGTACAAGAAAGACTATCTGCATTCGTAATTATGTGCAATCATTCACAATGTAATATGTGAAAAATAACTCAATGTTGGGAGGAAAAATATATGCATATCGTGGTCTGCATCAAGCAGGTGCCAGACAGCCGGGAAATTCGCATCGATCCTGTGACAAACACACTTGTCAGACAGGGCGTGCCCGCGATCGTCAACTACTACGATTTACACGGGCTGGAGGAGGCGCTGCGCTTCAAGGATGAGATGGGCGCGCGCGTCACCGTTGTATCGATGGGGCCTCCGTCTGCAGAAAAGGCATTGCGACAGTGTATATCGATGGGCGCCGATGAAGCGGTGCTTGTCAGCGACCGCGGATTTGCCGGAGCCGACACGCTTGCCACGTCGTACGTCATCGCTTTGACCGTTTCGAAGGTCGCAACGGAAATGGAACCCGTCGACATGGTTTTTTGCGGCAAGCAGACTCTTGACGGCGATACAGGCCAGGTCGGACCTGGCGTGGCCTGCCGACTCGACTATGAGCAGATGACCTACGTGGAGAAAGTCGTCGAGTTGAATCCGGGTGAGCGAACGGTTACTGTACATCGACACCTGGAAGACGGTGTGGAAGTTGTAAAAACCAAATTGCCAGTGTTGATCACGGTTCTTACGGAACTCAACAAACCACGGCGCGCCAGTTTGCCTGGGGTATTGCGGGCGGCCAAATACAAACCCATCGTCTGGTCAACCAACGATTTTCCGGATATTGATCGGGCAAAAATCGGTCTCAAGGGGTCCCCAACCATCGTCTCCAAGACGTGGGTGCCGGAACCGCGCAAAGTGAACACGGAAATGATCGCGGCTGACGGAGTAGACGCCTTGAGCGCCGCACTGATCGACAGACTGTGGAATACAGACTTGCCAACCCGTCTGGGCTGGGCATAGGAGGAGTCTACATGGAAGCGGAACAGGTCACAGGAGTTGACGCTGCTTCGGGGCAACCTGCTGCGAGCGCCAAGCCGCGGCGTGAGAAGGTCGTTATTGATGCGCCAGATTTTTCGGATTACAACGGCATCATGATCGTCGTGGAACAGCGGGCTGGAGCGGCAAAAAAAGTATCGTGGCAACTGCTTGGCGAGGGGCGCAAACTGGCGCAGAAACTGAACACGGAACTGATGGCAGTTGTCATCGGCTCCGATGTAGGCGCTCTGGCGCAGGAGGCCATTTATCGCGGGGCGGACAAGGTCTACCTGTGCGATTCAGAGGAACTTCGCGATTATCGAACCAGGCCCTACAGCCAGATTTGTCTGCATGTGATTGCAACTGCAAAACCCGAGATCGTCCTGATTGGAGCGACATACTGGGGCCGCGATCTGGCGGGCGCAATCGCCACTCATTTGCCGACAGGGCTGACGGCTGACTGCACTCAGCTTGATGTGGATGAAAATCGTCTGTTGCTGGCCAGTCGCCCTGCGTTTTCTGAGAAGATGCTGGCGACGATCATGTGCAAGCAGTACAAACCGCAAATGGCGACCGCCCGTTCCGGCGTCTTTCTGGAACTGCCAAGGGATCCGTCGCGCACCGGCGCAATTATCCCTGTACCCGCACAAATGTCAGCTGATGAGATCGCAACCGAAGTGCTTGCGTTCCTGGAACAAACAGAACGTGTCAATCTCGAAGACGCAGAGATCATCGTAGCGGGTGGACGCGGTCTCGGAGGTCCGGAACCGTTTGCCCTGCTTCAGGATCTCGCCGATGCGCTCGGCGGCGCGGTGGGCGCTTCACGTCCGGCGGTCGACGCCGGCTGGATTGGGCATGACCATCAGGTGGGGCAAACGGGATCGACAGTTCGGCCCAAGCTGTACTTTGCCATCGGTATCTCAGGAGCGGTGCAGCATGTGGTCGGCATGCAGCATTCCGATGTGATCGTCGCGATCAATCGCGATCCTGATGCGCCAATTTTTAAAGTCGCCAATTTCGGCATCGTTGGCGATCTGTTCAGCATCGTACCGGCTATCACGAAGGCCGTTCAAGAACGTCGCCAACTTCCGTTTGCCGTTGCGGCGCCCGCGAAGGAAGCCGTCGCTGCGACAGCGGGATAAGAAAGACCGTCAGGGGGAGTGAGCATGGCCAACGAGCGTTTTGACGCGATTATTATAGGAGCAGGTCCGGCAGGCAGTGCGGCTGCGTATACCATGGCCAAGGCCGGGTTGAATGTGGTGTTGATTGAACGCGGTGAATTTCCGGGCGCCAAGAACATTTTTGGCGGCGTGATTTATCGGAAACAGTTGGAAGATATCATTCCTGAGTTCTGGAAAGAGGCGCCGCTCGAACGGCAGGTCGTTGAGCAGAGGTTATGGCTCCTCGGCGAACAGTCTGTCGTCACATTTGGACATCGCAATGAAGCATTCAAGGAGCCCAACAATTGCTGGACGGGACTGCGCGTCAAATTTGATCAGTGGTTTGCAGGCAAGGCGGAACAGGTTGGCTCGCTCAACATTTATGAGACCGTGGTCACGGAGTTGCTGCGGGAGGGTAACAAGGTTGTGGGCGTGCGCACGGATCGCGAAGAAGGAGATCTGTATGCCAATGTGGTTGTCGTTGCAGACGGTGTTAACTCGCTGCTCGGCAAAGCGCTTGGCGTGCATCGCGAATGGAAGCCGGACGAGGTGTCGCTGGCAGTCAAAGAAGTCATTGCGATGCCCAAAGAGAAAATCCAGGACCGCTTCAACCTGGAGGGCAATGAGGGACTGACCATTGAGTTTGTGGGGCAAACCGGCGGGATGGCTGGTCTGGGATTCCTGTACACAAATCAGGATACGCTGTCTTTTGGCGTGGGTGTCATGGTGAGCGATCTGAAGCGCACGCGCGTGAAGCCGTATGAATTGCTGGAAGGCGTCAAACAGCATCCGATGCTGCGGCGGCTGCTCCAGGGCGGGGAAACCAAGGAATACTCCGGGCATCTCATTCCGGAGGGCGGGTATGACTCGATTCCGCCGCTTTCGGGCGACGGTTGGGTGATCTGCGGCGACGCGGCCCAACTCGTGAACTTCGTCCATCGCGAAGGAACGAACCTTGCCATGACATCGGGGCGCTTTGCGGCGGAGGCGATCATCGAAGCGCACGCGAATGGGAACTTCAGCCGCGAGGGACTGAAGGGGTACGACCGGCGTGTCAAAGAGTCATTTGTTCATAAGGATTTGAAGAAATATCGCGGGATGCACGCCCTGATGCACGATGTGGACCCGAATCTGCTGTTTGACAAGCTGCCGCACGCTGTCAATGAGGCCGCTTATCAGATGTTGCTGGTCGACGGTGTGTCGAAGGCAGAGAAACAGCGTATGGCGGTTCGCGGGATCACGGCGGCGGCAGGCGGCGCCATGAACGTGGTCAAACTTGGCATTAAAGGATGGAGGGCGATCAACGGATGAGTACAGTAGCCGAGAAACTCTATACGATTCGCTACAAGGTCGATGAACAGTCTCATCTGATCATTAAGGATCAGGAGACGTGTCTCAATTGTCAAACCAAGGAATGCCAGGACTTCTGTCCGGCAGAAGTGTATCATTGGGTCGAAAAGGAAAAAATGACGAGCGTCGCTTTTGAGAATTGCATCGAGTGCGGCACTTGCAGGATTGGCTGCCCCACGTACAACATTGAATGGGTGTATCCAAAGGGCGGCCACGGCATCACATATAAGTTCGGTTGACGGGGCTTACAGCGGTGCAAAGAACGAACGGGCGTGTCCGTTCGTTCTTTGCTGTATTGCTGCGAACTCTCTCCGCGATCTGACCGGTTTCATGATATGATGGTAACGTAAGGGGATCTTAGTCGCCAAGGATGAAGCTGGATTAACTGGAGAGCGTAAGGTATCCGCTCTTTGAGTTTTCCTGTACCGGGGGAGGCTTGCGTTTGGCGAGGCAGATGTCGACAGTGCTTCTGAGACCGGGCATGATCCTTGGCCGTTCGTTGTACGACGCGCAGGGGCGAGTATTGCTGCAAAGAGGCTTGGTGATTCAAGAGCAGTACATAAAGAGAATCAGAAGTATGTATGCGTCGATCTATATTGAGGATGAGTTTTCGGCAGGCATCGACCTGGTAGAAGCCATTCCCGTTGAGGTGCGCCTGGTCATGCAGCAAACTCTGTCCAGGCAGTGGGAGTACTGGGAACGCAATGTTTCGTTTGAACGCCTGACGTTGCAACCGGGCTTTGCGCGCGGACTGAGAGAACAGATGAAAACACTGCTGCAGATTGTGTTCGCCACGACAGTGATTCAGGAAGACCTCGCAGCGCTCGCGTCGTTTGACAATGGCACCTATGTGCACTCCATGAACGTGGCCATCTACGCGATGATGCTGGGGCACGCACTGCAACTGCCAGATTCGCTGCTCATCGACCTCGGGATTGGAGCGATGCTGCACGATATCGGGAAATTATGGGTTCCCTCCGATGTCATCAATAAACAGGGCCCGCTCACTGCCGCCGAGACAAAGGTCATGCAACGCCACGCAGAATGGGGTCACCATGTGCTGTCAAGACAGACGGAACTGTCCTATCTGGTGGCTCATTGCGCCTATCAACACCATGAGCGACTGAATGGCAGTGGCTATCCTCGCGGACTGACGGGGGACGAGACGCACCAGTTCGGAAAAATTCTCGCCGTTGTCGACGTATACGA
>JAKADD010000130.1 GCA_021820825.1 Bacillota bacterium | reverse complement strand
ACAACGCTTCCGGCGTCATGGTGGCTGCGCAACCGTCATCCGCCAACACTTCCGTCGCGGGAACGGTCGTCAGTGGAAACACCATTCAAAAGAGCGCCATGCCGGGCGTTATTGTCCAAACCCGCGGCGGTCAGTCCGGCGAAACAGTGACAGGCACCATTGTAACGGGAAATACGCTGTCTGGAAACGGCCCCCTGGCCGCGGTGAATCTCACGCAACCTGCCGCCATTGTGGCAGTCTCCGCCGGCGTCGCTGACACCACGATCACAAACAACACCATTTCCGCCGAGACTTACGGAGTTTGGAACTCGGGAGCCGTCAATACTTCGGCGGCCAACAATCGGACTGATTCTACCGTTGTCACGCCGATCTTTGGCGTTGCCTCGCAAAACGCCGGCGCGGCGAGCGGGAACATCTCCATTGTAGTCAACGGATCCGCACTGCTGACCGTTCCGTCCATCGCTGACGGCAACCAGACTTTCATCCCCATCTGGTATGTGATGTCTGAACTCAAGTCGCTCGGCATGACCAGCGCCTGGGCCAAGGGCGTCTGGAAGCTGGCGTTGCCGTCTGGCGCCGCTGTCAACACGTCAGCCGTCCAGACGGGAAGCAGCGGCAACATCGCAGTGGCTGTAAACGGCAATTTGTTGCTGCGGATGAATGGATTCGCAGCGCCCAATCCGCAAAATGGACGGATGACCACTTTTGCGCCGATCAGTGATCTGTCGCAACTTCTCGCCGCCATGGGAATACAGAATCAGGTCAGCGCTGGCGCGTGGAGCATTGCGATAGGCGGTTCGACCGGCACGGGAACAACAACCGGCGCTCCTCCGGCGTCCGGCAATGCAAAGTCGCTGGTGGCTCTCGGCGATTCCATCACGTTTGGCTATGATCTGGGCAAGACCAATCTGCAACCCTCCCCGGAGGCGTTTCCGTATCTGATCGGCAAGGCCGACAGCCTCTCCGTGACCGACCTCGGCGTACCGGGGCTGACTTCTTCCGGCCTCCTTGCAGATCTTGCAACGACCTCTTTTCAGCAGGCTGTCAAGGGTGCTTCCGTCATCACACTGGATATCGGAAGCAACGATCTGCTGCAACCCGCCGCAAAAGATGGACTGTTCACCGGGCAGACGCTCACACCGACAGAACTGGCGCAATTTGCGACTGTGGTGCAACAATTTACCGCCAATCTGCAGACAACGCTGCAAACGCTTGTCAAACTAAATCCAACCGCAAAGATTGTGGTGTACAACATTTACAACCCAGTTCCCAGTTCAGACGCAACGGCCCACGCCGTGGCGGACAAGGTTCTCAGCGCCATGAATGCGGTCATCGCACAGGAAGCGGGCGCATTCCACCTGCCGGTTGCGAACGCCTACAGCGCCTTTTCAGGCCATGTGTCACAGTACATTTTGACCGGCAATGTTCACCCAAACGCACAGGGTCAGGCGGTGTTGGCGCAAATCGGGGAGCAGGCGCTGACCAGCGCCAGCGCCGCCAGCAACTGAGACCGCGCATGACTGGACGAGCGGGCGAGCATTCACCCGCGCAACGTCTGGTGTGTTCGTGTATAATGCAGATCAAGCTAGGGGAGCAGTGATAAAGTCCGCGATGCAGGCGCAGTGATTCCAGATATAGCGTCTGAGGCCTTATTCAGACGCTATATGTACCGTTATGCGCCTGCCCTAATTTGGATTATCACTGCTCCCCTAGGTAACAGGCAGAAAATGCAGGAGGATTGCATGGCGAGAGAAAAGGATTTTGTGAAAGAAATTACACCGCAGAGCGAGGACTTTTCGCGCTGGTATCTGGATACCATCACGAAAGCTGATCTGATGGATTATTCCCCTGTGCGCGGATGCATCGTGTTCAAACCGGACGGATACGAACTTTGGGAAGCGTGCCAACGCGAACTCGACCGTCGTTTCAAGGCCACTGGACATCGCAACGCCTATTTTCCGCTGTTCATTCCGGAGAGCTTTTTTGAGAAAGAAAAAGAACACGTGGCAGGGTTCAACCCTGAGTTGCCCTGGGTGACTGAGGTCGGGGATACGAAACTTGAGGAAAGATTGGCGATTCGCCCTACTTCAGAGACCATTATCGGGTACATGTACAGTCAGTGGATTCAGTCCTATCGCGATCTTCCGGTGCTGATAAACCAGTGGGCCAATGTCGTGCGCTGGGAAAAGCGCACCATGCCATTTCTGCGCACCAGTGAATTCCTCTGGCAGGAAGGACACACCGCACACGCAACAGGCCAGGAAGCCCGTGAGGAAACCATGCGGATGCTGGATGTGTACACCGATTTCGTCGAAAACGAACTGGCAATCCCCGTGATACGCGGCCAGAAGACAGCTTCCGAGAAATTCCCGGGAGCGATCGCCACCTATTCTCTTGAGGCCATGATGAAAGACGGCAAGGCGCTTCAGGCGGGAACATCCCACTACATGGGCGACAATTTTGCGCAAGGATTTGACATCAAGTTTCTCGATCGCGACAACGAACGCAAATTTGTGCACACCACTTCGTGGGGCATGAGCACTCGCATCCTGGGCGCGCTGATCATGGTTCACGGGGATGACCGAGGTCTGCAACTGCCGCCTCGCATCGCTCCAACACAGGTCATGATCGTTCCGATCGGTCCGCAAAAAACGCGCGACAGAGTTTTGCCCGCTGCGGAACATGTGCTGTCCGTATTGAACAAAGGCGGCATTCGCGTTCGGATGGACGCCAGCGAAGACCAGAGCCCTGGATGGAAGTTCAACGAATATGAAATGAGAGGGGTTCCTGTGCGTCTCGAATTGGGCCCGCGCGACCTGGACGCCGATCAGGCCGTGCTCGTCAGACGCGATACCGGCGAGAAGGAAACGGTTCCTCTGGCCGAGATCGCAAACCGCGTTCCTGCGCTGTTAGAGGAAATCCAGCAATCCATGTTCACGCGGGCGCAGCAGTTCCAGCATGACCATTCACGCATCGCGGAAAATATTGCCGAACTGCACGAAATTGTGCGCACAGAAAAGGGTTTTGCGCTTGCCGGATGGTGCGGGCGCAGAGAGTGCGAAGAGCAGATCAAGGAGGAAACAGGCGCCACCAGCCGCAACATTCCTTTTACTCCGCCGTCGCACATCGACGTCTGTGTAACCTGTGGACAACCGGCGGAGCATACCGTGTGGTTTGCCCGTTCCTATTAGGGCCCAGGCTTAGGCCCAAGCGAGACGCGCTGCCGCGATCACCCGTAGATCCAGCGCGCAGACACCCGCCAACCGTCCGTCCATGAGCGCGCCGCTTGGCTCTGGCCAACATGCCAGAGCCAGCGCATGCGTTGAAAATGACCCCTCACTCAATCCAATCGCACGAAGGCTTTACACAAATGTGTAAAGCCTTGTACAATGTACATACAGCGAATCGGATGCCGAGGTGAACCATGGAACACGCCAGCCGCTTTAACGGAACAAAACTACGGCAATTGCGCAAACTGCAGGGTTGGTCTCTGGAAGAACTGAGCAAACGTTCAGGACTGTCGGTCAGTCACCTGTCAGCGCTGGAAAAAGGGCGACGCAAGAGCCCGTCGGTCGACCTGATCTATGATTTGGCTGAAGCGTTTCCCGTCTCCATCTACTTCTTTCTCGATCAGTCGGACGACCATGCGGACGACCAGACAGACGCAGCGGCAGAACAGTTCTTGTATCCCGTTCCACCGCGCACAAGGAACCGTTCACAACAGAACAACGACGAAGATGCGCAGTTCGCGCAGGCGCTCAGCCAGTGGAGTCGCACTCTGCGGCCGGACACCATCGCTTTCATGCTTCAGGAAGAGGCGCAGGAATATCTCGTGTTTGCGCAGAAACTGCACGCCAGCCGACATTCCTCGGAACAGGTTCTGCAACTGGTGAGTGAATTTATTCATCAGGCAAGCCTGGAGGAGACCCGCGCTCCGCGCGACTCCTCCGAGTCATGACCAGAGTTGCTTTCCCGAAAAATGCCTTCCCTGCCCGCCGAGATCGTATGCTGTGCCGCTTCTCAAACACGGCTGCGCCGAACTCGCCTCGGCACAGCATACGATCCCGGCCAAGCGGGTTTTTCATCCTGCTGATGGTGCTGCGCAAGCGTTGAGATTTTGCTTCGCAAAACTCAGGCATGGAGATCTATCCTGATATCTCTGCCAACAGCCGTTCCAGTTCCGCCACAAGTTCCCCATAGATCGCGAGAGCCTGTGTGACCACATCCGGACTTGTCATGTCAAGCCCCGCTTTGCGCAAGACTTCAAGCGGGTAGTCATTTGAACCAGCGCGCAGAAAACCCAGATAGCGGTCGGTTGCCGCCGCACCCTCCTTGCGGATGCGATCCGCAAAGACCAGGGCGGCGCTCATGCCCGTCGCGTACTGAAACACATAATACGCGTGGTAAAAATGGGGGATGCGCGACCATTCTGCCGCGGAACGCTCATCCTCTTCATACGCCTCGCCCTGATAGATGCGATTCAACCCTGCGTACAGTTCGCTCAGGGAATCGTGTGTAAGCGCGCGTCCCTCCTCGACCTCCCGATGCGTTTGCCATTCAAAATCCGCAAACATCGTCTGCCTGAAAATGGTGCCTGTCAGACTGTCCAGTTGCTGATTGATCAGAGTCGCACGCGCCAGGGGGTCTTTCGTGATGTCAAGCAGATGATTCACAAGCAGGGTTTCGTTCACTGTGCTCGCAATTTCAGCGAGAAAAATGGAGTATCCCGAGTACTGGGGCAACTGCGAGCGTCCCGCCAGATACGTGTGCACACTGTGTCCCAATTCATGTGCGAGCGTCGAGACGCTATTGTAATTCCCCTGATAGTTCAGGAGGATATAAGGGCTGGTTGCATAAAAGCCCGTTGAATAGGCGCCGCTGCGTTTCCCCGGAGTCTCGTACACATCGATCCAGCGCTCTTCGCGGGCGCGGTCCAGTATGCTGCCGTACTCATCGCCCAGGTGGGCAAGCCCTTCTTTGACAAGGTTGAATCCATCCTCATACACATACTCGTCCAACTGCGCTTCCGCCAAAGGAACGTACTTGTCGTACAGCCGAACGCGCTCCAGCCCGAGATGTCGGCGCCGCAGTTCAAAGTAGCGATGCAGATGGAAGGCATTCTGGCGCACCCCCGTTACGAGCGCGTCATAGACAGAGGTGGGGATGTTGTTTTCAAATAGGGCCATATCCCTTGCCGTCTCAAAACGGCGCGCGCGGGCCAGCCGGATATCGGTCTTGACACTGTTGGCGTAGAGCGCCGCAATCGCATTTTTGTGACCCAGATAGGTGTCGTAAAGACGCTCATAGGCGAGTTGCCGGACCGTTCTCGACGGATCTCGCAGCAATAGTCCCAGCCGCCCGTCTGTCACCACATATTCTGTGCCGTCGACGGTAAACGATCCATGATTGAAGTCAGCGTTTGTAAGCTGCGAAAAGGTTTGACCAGCGCCATGCAGGACATCGCCCAACGAGGCGATGACCGCCTCTGTTTCGGCAGAGAGCACATGCGGTTTATTGCGCACGATGTTGTCGAGCATTTGCCGCTGCTCCGCCAGAGCGTTGTCCTGCAGGTATGTATTGAGAAGATCTTCAGGCAGCGACAGGAGTTCCGGTTCAAAAAAACTCGCCTTTTCCGCATACTCGGCGGACACACTCTGCACACGGCTCATCATGGCCTGATACTCGGGCAATCGTGTATCCTGATCCGCCTTTGTGTGCGCGTAAATCTGCAGTTTCCCAAGCCGTTCTGTGTGTGCCTGATCATTGCGAAAATACTGCAAAACGTAATCGGCGGAGTCGCAAAGCCGCCCCCGAACAGCGGCGAATGGATCCTGCTCAACCAAAGTCTTCACGGCTTGCAATTCTTCTTCAAACTGCTCGTCAGACGCAAATATGGTCTCTGTCGACCAGGTGTATCTGACATCGAGTTCTGATCGTTCAAGCAATTTTCCCAACAGAAAACCCCCTCGAAAGTTCCCATTCCCAATCTACAATGAAGACACCTTATTTAATGTACCGTTCCGGGCGGAAAATTGCCAGCCCCACATCGCTCCGTCGCAGGAGAATCAGCGCTTGCGCACAGTGGAAAGCGCCGCCCATTCCGCTTCTGTCAGTCTTTCCAGATCGTTGAACTGACCGGCTCCACGCAACCACTCACCGCCGTCAATGACGACCACTTCGCCATTGATATAGGCGGCCTGATCGGAAACAAGATAGGCGGCCAGGTTGCATAATTCCTGTTTCTCTCCAACCCTGCGCATGGGCACACGCTCGACAATTTGTTCAGCCAGTTCCGCAGTCGGCAACAACCGCGACCAGGCGCCCTCCGTCGGAAACAGGCCAGGAGCGATGGCCACTTGGCGAATGCCGTATTTGGCCCATTCCACTGCCAGTGAACGGGTCAGTGTCAGCACTCCCGACTTGGCGATTGCGGACGGAACGACGTATCCGGACCCGGCTCCAGAGGATGCGTAGGTAGTCACAATATTTAACATCGTGCCGCCTGTTCCCGCCGCGATCCATCGTTTCCCCACTTCGAGCGTACAATTCACAGTGCCGTGAAGCACAATTCCCACCACAGCGTCAAACGCCCTGGTGGACAGTTTCTCCGTAGGACTCACGAAATTGCCCGCTGCGTTGTTGACGAGAATGTCGATTTTCCCGTACCGCTCCATCACCGCATCCACCATGGCCGAGACCTGTTCCGGAACGCGCACGTCGCAGGCGGTGTAGAACACCTCGCCGCCAGACGCCGACATCTGCGCCGCAGCATCCCGCAACACATCATCGCGCCGGCTGGTGATCGCAAGCTTTGCGCCGAGTTCCAGACAGCGTTCCCCGATCGCCCGGCCGAGGCCTGTTCCCCCGCCGGTTATCACGATCACCTTGCCCGCCAGTAAATCGTGTTGAAACATTCGGCTTCACACCCTCTCTATAAAAGCCTGTTCAAAAAGGGGTCAGGTAAGACCCGCGCAGTGCAAGGAAGCGAGCCAAGAAT
>JAKADD010000129.1 GCA_021820825.1 Bacillota bacterium | reverse complement strand
ATTTCAGTTGCGGCGCAGGACGCGGGAATTGCAGCGACGGCGATTTCAGTTGCAGCGCAGGACGCGGGAGTTGCGGCGACGGTGAGTTCAGTTGCTGCACCCGCAACTGACGAGGCGCCTTTGCAGCCGGGTTCCGCCGCAGGGGTGAACGGACGCGAAGAACGCGTGCCGCTGACTTCGATTCGCAAGATCATCGCGCAGTCCATGGTCAGGTCGAAACATACGGCTCCTCACGTGACTCTTATGGACGAGACAGACGTGTCGGAACTTGTTCGCCTGCGCCAGGAGATTAAACCGCTGGCGGCAGAACGCGGCGTCAAAATCACCTACCTGCCGTTTGTGGTCAAGGCGCTCGTGGCTGCTGTGCGGAGATTTCCACAACTGAATGCGTCTCTTGACGAAGAGCGTCAGGAACTGATTCTTAAGCGGTCGTACAATATCGGGATTGCCACTGACACGGAACGGGGACTGATGGTGCCCGTCGTGCACGATGCAGACCGTAAAAACATGTGGGCGATTGCCTCGCAGATCGAGGATATGGCGGTCCGTGCGCGGACTGGCAAACTGATGCCGGCAGAAATGAAAGGCGGCACGGTGTCGATCACCAACATCGGATCGGCGGGCGGCATGTTTTTCACGCCGATCATCAATTATCCGGAAGTGGCGATTCTTGGCGTTGGACGTATTACTGAACGGCCCGTGATGCGGGATGGCCAGGTGGCGGGTGCGCATATGATGGCTCTGTCGCTCAGCTTTGACCATCGAATTGTCGATGGGGCGACCGCGCAGTATGCGATAAACGAAATGAAACGATTGCTTGCTGATCCCAAATTGCTGCTCATGGAGGTGTAAGTCTGTGGTTGTCGGAGAACTTACAGAAGAGGCGGAAGTCATCGTCATCGGCGGCGGTCCAGGTGGGTACGTTGCGGCGATTCGCGCGGCGCAACTGGGTAAACAGGTTACTCTGATTGACAAGGATGAACTGGGAGGAGTCTGCCTGAATCGCGGCTGCATTCCTTCCAAGGCGCTCATCTCAGCCGCCCATCAGTACGGTGCGGCCAAGGAGCAGGCGTTTCCCGGCGTCGAAACGACCGCCAAGCTCGACTTTCCAAAGGTTCAGGCCTGGAAACAGAGTGTCGTGGACAAGATGACAGGCGGGGTGAAAACCCTGCTGAAGGGCAACAAAGTGACCGTGATCCGGGGCGAAGTATTTTTTAACAAGGTGAATGAAGTACGGGTTATGACCGAGGTGGAAGGCCACAACTACCGATTTGAACACTGCATCATTGCGACAGGTTCGCGGCCAGTAGAACTGAAATCGGTTCCATTTGGCAAGCGCGTGCTGTCGTCTACTGAAGCATTGGCCCTGGACGAGGTGCCAGCCAGTCTGATCGTAATCGGCGGCGGGTACATAGGAATGGAACTCGGACAGGCGTTTGCCAGATTTGGCGCCAAAGTGACGATTGTCGAGGGAACCGATTCGATCCTTCCCACGTTTGACGCGCAGCTCTCGCGTCTGGTCAGTCGCGCGCTGAAGCAGCACAAGGTCGATGTCCATACGGGCGCGCTGGCAAAGGCCGTAAAAGAGAGCAAAAACGACGTCACGCTGACGTTTACAGTGAATGACGAGGAGCGATCGGTGAGCGCCGATTATATTCTGGTCACGGTCGGAAGACTGCCCAACACAGAAGAGTTGGGACTGGACACCATCGGTGTGAAGATGGGAGAAAAGGGTCTGATCGAGGTTGATGAGCAGTGTCGTACGAACGTGCAGGGAATTTATGCAATCGGCGACATCGTGGCAGGCCCTGCTCTTGCGCACAAGGCATCGTACGAAGGAAAGGTTGCGGCGGAAGCAATCGCAGGACAGAGCAGCGTGGTTGACTACCGCTGCGTTCCGGCGGTTGTATTCTCGGATCCTGAGATCGCCGTCGTCGGATTGACGGAGGACGAGGCTCGCAAAGAATACGGTGAGGTGGCGGTTGGCCGCTTTCCCTATGCGGCGAATGGCCGCGCCGTCGCACTGAACGCAGACGCCGGTTTTGTAAGGCTTTTGGCCGCCAAAGAATCAGGACTGCTCGTTGGTGCGCAGGTGGTTGGCATGGAAGCGTCCAACCTGATTGCGGAACTCGCGCTCGCCATTGAAATGAGCGCAACGCTGGAAGACATTGCGCTCACGATTCACGCCCACCCCACACTGGGAGAGATGGTCATGGAAGCGGCGGAAGTGGCTCTGGGCACGCCTGTCCATGTGCTTGTAAAATAGCGGTCGCAAAGACGGAACTATGAGAGTCGCCCGGAACGTCGAGCGAGAAATGGGAAACGCAAATGCGGGTTTTTGTCGTAGGGGAGGGCTTCTGGTTGACAGTGCAGCATCATGCGGGCACAAATCTGATTCTGCGTTTGGAACTGGAAAATTCGATTGCCACATTTGGAAAACTGACCAAAACAATCGGCGAGGCTGGCGGCGATATCGTTGCAGTCGACGTGATTCACGTCACCAAAGCGACGGCGGTCCGGGACGTCACAGTGCAGGCATTCGACCACGCGCACGGTCAGATGATCGTGCAGGCGTTGCAGGCGCTCCCAGGCGTCAATGTGGCGAATGTGTCCGATCGCACATTTCTGCTGCATCTGGGCGGCAAAATTTCGATCCATCCCAAGTCGCCAGTGAAAAACAGGGATGACCTTTCACGGGTATACACACCAGATGTCGCCCGTGTCTGTACAGCCATCCAGGAGGATCCCTCCAAGGCGTTTCAGCTAACCATCAAGCGCAACACTGTGGCCATCGTGACAGACGGAACCGCCGTGTTGGGACTCGGAGATATCGGCCCCAAAGCTGCGCTGCCTGTGATGGAAGGAAAGTCTATGCTGTTCAAACAGTTTGCCGATGTTGACGCGTTTCCGATCTGCCTCGATACAAAGAACACGGATGAAATTGTGAGCATAGTGAAGGCCATTGCGCCCGGGTTCGGAGGCATCAACCTTGAAGACATCTCGTCTCCGCGCTGTTTTGAAATCGAGGACCGTCTCCGCGCAGAACTGGATATTCCCGTGTTTCACGATGACCAGCACGGCACCGCGGTGGTACTTTTGGCTGGGCTTCTGAACGCTGCGAAACTCGTGGGAAAGACGCTCCCCAGCCTGCGGGTTGTGGTCACGGGAATTGGGGCGGCGGGAGTTGCGTGCACCAAGATGTTGCTCGCGGCGGGCGTGCGCAATGTGATCGGGGTTGACCGCTCTGGTGTGCTGACGCGCGGAACTGACTTCAGCAACCCAATGTGGCAGTGGTACGCCCATCACACCAATCCGGAGAACGTAGAGGGGTCTTTGCAGGACGCGCTTGCAGGCGCAGACGTGTTTATCGGACTGTCGGGGCCGGGAGTGCTCACGATAGACCATATCAAAAGCATGGCTCACGATCCCATTGTGTTTGCCATGGCAAACCCGCTGCCGGAAATCGATCCCGAAGAAGCGGAACCCTATGTCCGCGTGATGGCCACAGGACGATCGGACTATCCGAATCAGATCAACAATGTGCTCTGCTTTCCAGGCATCTTTCGCGGCGCGCTCGATTGTCGGGCAGCAACCATCAACGAAGAGATGAAGCTCGCGGCAGCCAGGGCGATCGCGGATATTGTGACGGAGGATGAATTGAACGAGCAATATATTGTGCCGAGCGTATTCAACAAACGTGTAGGCAGGGCGGTCAGCAAGGCGGTGGTCGATGCGGCCGTCGCTTCCGGGGTTGCGCGCAGAGAGCTTCATGACACTTCTTTCTCGCAGTGACAGATCTGCGACTGCAAGCGAAACAGTTTCGTGTCGCATTTTGACCTGGTGTGGTAGACTGTTGTCGAGATCGAGACGGACTCGGCAGGCGTCTTCACGCTGCCAGATGGTGGGGATTAGATGGGGAAGAAACGCGTCGTCGCGTTTGCCAGGATTTTTGTCGTCCTGGCGGCGATCTACCTTCTATATGTACCTCCGGAGAATAGCAATCACAAGAATGTAAGTCCAAAGGCCAAGGTGATTGACGCAGCGCAGCGTGCGGGAGTGCGTCAATCGCCTGGCTTTAATGTTTTCAATTTTGTCGGTATGGGGGACATCGCGCTTTTGTTCAATGCGCACAGTCCAGACGGCGGAAACCTGTACACCATTTTGAACCGTGGCCGAAAATCGGATTTGGCCTCCTTTCATTTTATCGCCGACCATGTGCTGTGGGCGAAGTTTTCTCCAGATGGACGTTGGCTTGCGCTCGAACGGATCGCTTCCGGCGCGACGGGGTTGCAGCGCACGCTCTGGCTGATATCGGCGAATGGGGAACAGCGGCGGGAGGTTGCGGCGGGCGGGCGGATTCCTGCGGGAACGTGGATGCCGGGGGGCAGCACGTTCCTGTACGGAATTCACCACCTGTACAGTTTGCGTCCGCTTGGATCGCCCCACAATCTGCCGCTGCGTTTCACCGGGAAAGCGACCATTCAAGCGATTGAATTTACACCGCAAGGTCATACCGCGGCGTTCCTGATCAGAGAACATACGCAGGGAATCAGCGGGTCCTATGACGAAATCGGCCTCTGGAGCAAGGGTGCGCAATCTATGCGCCCGTTGGTGGTTGTCGCCCCGCCGAATGGGCTGGTGCTCGGCCCCTTTTCGGCAGACGGCCAGTCGCTGTTTTACTGGCCTGCCCCCGCGCACGCTCCCGGCGCAGCGAGTGTTTCCCGGTCCATGCTCTCTGTCGTGACACTGGGCGGACATGGCGCCACCGTGGCTGAGACGCCCGTTTTGCAGAGGGCGATTCAGCCGTTCGGACAGTCTCGCGCCCTCGTTCTGGTCGCGGGGAGTCTTCCCGCGACGCGCGCAAACCTCAGGTTGGCCATATTTCAGAAAGGGAGCCTCAGCATGCTGCCCGGCAATGGCAGTATGGTGGAACAGTGGCCCGCGATCAATCCACAGGCTACTCAGATTGTCTGTGTGACCGCTGCCAGTTCGGGAGGAAGTCGTCCGGTGCATGGCGTGCGCAGCCTGCAGGGGCAGTTGCAACTGGCTGTCTACAATCTGGATTCCGCAAATTTCCATACCATCAGCGCTGCTGGTGCAGACGTTTCGATGCCTGTCTATGATGCCACCGGGCGCCGTATTGTCTACATACAGAATGGAAATGTCATGTGGATTTCCGCAGATGGCAAGGGTACGCCCCACTTCGTGGCGGGTCCCGCATTGTGGCAGGGAAATTCAACCGCGCCGCCAATTGAGCATCAGCAGTCGGTGGCCATTGCCGACTATTTGCCGGCGCTTAACAGTAACCAACGGAGGGATCGACGATGAGTTTCAGAGAAGAGTGGATTCGCTACGGACGCCATGACACATACACGGCGTATGTGGTACGGCCGGAACGGGCGACGGAGCCTTTGCCGGCCATTATTGTTATCCAGGAGATCTGGGGAGTTGACCGCCACATTCAGGATGTGACACGGCGTTTTGCGCAGGCAGGGTATGTGGCTATGGCGCCCGATCTTTATGCGCAGGACGGCAGTAGACCGGAAATGTTGCTGGCAGAACGGGTAGAGGAAGCAAAACGCTTTCTGGACACACTGGCGCCTGGAACTTGGGGAAACCCTGAGTTGCGGGACGCAGAACTGGCTAAACTTGAATCGAACCAGCGCGAAAAGGTGGGCGAAACCCTGGCGACTCTGTTCGGTGGGCTGCAGATGGACAATTACATACAACAGTTGATGGAGACGGCTGTATTTTTGCGCGCCGACTATGGTCCCTCCAAGGGACAGCCGACAGGCTCGGTCGGATACTGTATGGGAGGCGCGCTTTCCGCGCAGCTCGCCTGTCGCGATGCAGATCTGAAAGCAGCCGTCGTCTATTATGGCAGTGCGCCTGACGCTTCGCTGCTCCACGGCGTCAAGGCAAGCGTGCGCGGCTTTTACGGAGGTCTGGACAGGCGCATCTCGGATGCGGCGCCTGCTTTTGCGCAAAGCATGAGGAACGCGGGGAAAGACTTTGCCTACGAGATTTACGAAGGGGCTGAGCATGCCTTTTTCAATGACTCCAGACGCTCATACAACGCTCGCGCAGCACGGGATTCATTGGCTCGGACACTGCAGTTCTTCAATGAGCGCTTAAGCGTGCGCTGACGTATGATGCACTGACTGGTATAGAGCCCTGAACTGCTCGCGAGTATGCCCCAGGTGTACGCTGTATAGGCCTCTGGCGTCCTCCGTATACTGTCATTATGAAGTAGCAGGCAGTGAGGAAGGGGATGGCGGTGTGCAGCGACTGCGGATGATCTCCCGGGATGACTTGCGGGATTTGCTTCAGTGGTTTCAGCAACTGGCGGCGCCGCTTGCAGGACGGGGGTTTCTCCTCTTTATGCAGGTGGACGACCCAGAAGCGCCCTCCTTTATCGATGTGGCCATTGATGGCTTGTCGCATGAGACTGGATCTTTAGATGATCATCCTGAGCGCTTGCTGGCTGAGGCACTGGCGCGGTATGTGCGCGGCCGCTGGCAGTTTCGCTACATCAAGGCGCGTCTTGCCTGTGCGCACTCGTATCTGAATGTGGACGAGGTTGACGGTCTGGCAGTCAAAGCGTATAAAGTTGCTTTTGCCGCGTCGATCCCAGGCGCTGCGAAGCCGAAAATTACATTTCCCGGCGAGTCTCTGGTTTGCGAATTGCGGAACATCCTTTGCGCGCCTGACGCGGAGATCAATCTGGATGGGCTAATGCGCTTTCGTTTTACCGATTATCTGCGGCAGCTTCAGGAGTGGATTGACAATCTCGTTGACGAGTATCTGGCTGGCAAGGAGTATGATGAATTTGTCGGACTGCTGCGCTACTTCCTTGAAACCTCTCCCATCACCGCAGGAACGGTGCACGTTCTGATTGTCGGCGCCGCGGTGCGGGGACTCGACGATCAATTTACACCGCTGGATCTCACAAATGTTGAACAGATCGCAGGCTTGGCGGTCGATCATGATTTGCAACCGCAGGACGTTTTGATCAGCGCTCTGATCTCGCGTTCCCCGGAACGGGTTGTTCTGCACA